>CAMCEP010000082.1 GCA_945873675.1 Asaia bogorensis | reverse complement strand
GCTTGCGGGCCGATCACCTTCTCGACCGTCGAACACATGCTGTTCGACAATGCCAGGCTGGAAGCGGGAGAGACCATCCTGATCCATGCTGCCGGTTCCGGCATTGGCACGGTGGCCGTGCGCATTGCGAAAGATCTGGGCTGCACCGTGATCGCGACTGCGGGCGATGATGAGAAATGCGCCAAGGCCAAGGCATTGGGCGCGGATCATGTGGTGAATTACTCCACACAGAATTTCCCGACCGTGGCGCGGCGCGTCACCGGCAAGCGCGGCGTGGATGTGGTGTTTGAACATGTCGGTGCTTCTACGTGGAGTGGCAGCTTGCTCTCGCTCAAAATGGGTGGGCGGTTGGTGACTTGCGGGTCCACTTCCGGCGTTTCTGCGGAAACCAATCTGATGATGGTGTTTCAGCGTCAGCTGCGCATCTTCGGGTCCTTTGGCGCTTCCATGCGCAATATCGCCGATGGCTACGCGAAAATGGCGCGCGGCATTTTGCCGGTATTGGATACGGTGGTGCCTTTGGACCGCTTTGCCGAGGGGCTGGAACGGCTGGAAAGCCGCCGCGTCTTCGGCAAAATCGTGGTAACGCTGTGATGGGCAGCGCGGCGCGCGGCTGATGGATTGGCTGATTGGGCTTGCGCTGCGCGCGGGCTTTGGCCTGCTGCGCTTGATGGGCCCAAGCTTTGGCCCTGCCTTTGGGGCGTTTCTGGCGCGTAATCTGGGACCGATCACACCAGCACATCGCATTGCGCGGGATAATATCGCCGCCGCCTTTCCGGAAAAAACAGCGGCTGAACGTGCCGCCATTCTGACGGAAGCCTGGGACAATCTGGGCCGCACGGCCTGCGAATATGTGCATATGGACCGGATTTGGGATTTCGATCCCGAAAATCCGAAGCCGGGCGGGCTCATCAGCGCCTCCGCCGAAACCGTGGCGCTTTATGAAAGGCTGCGGGATGACGGCAAGCCGGCCATCGTGTTTTCCGCGCATCTGGCGAATTGGGAATTGCCGGCGGTGGCGGCGGCGAAGCATGGCATTGACAGTGCGGTTTTGTATCGCACGCCAAATAACGCCGCCGTGGCGCGGGAAATCCTGAGGCTCCGCAAGGACAGTATGGGCGTTTTGGTGCCGGCCGGCATGGGCGCGCCTTTGCGCTTGGCACGCGCGCTGGAAGCGGGGCAGCATATCGGCATGCTGGTGGATCAGCGCTTCGGGCGTGGGCCGCGTGTGATGTTCATGGGGCGCGAAGCCGCGGCCAATCCGCTGCTCGCGCAATTGGCGCGGCGCTATGATTGCCCGGTGCATGGCGCGCGCGCCATTCGCCTGCCTGGCGGGCGGTTTCGTCTGGATTTGACCGACGAAATCCCCATGCCACGCGATGCGGAGGGCTTGATTGACATCAACGCCGCCACGCAAAAAATGAACGAGGTGATTGAAGGCTGGGTCAGGGAATATCCTGGCCAATGGCTTTGGATGCATCGCCGCTGGCGATAAAACTTTTCCAGGGAAAGGCGGCTTCTCATGCTCACGATCAGGCGCGCCAAGCCGCTTTCCGAACTTGAACGCGGCGAAACTTTCGAGGCACAGGATACGCTCAGCGCCGCGCATGTCGCGCGTTTTTCCGTAATGTTTGGCCTGGATGACAAGGTGGTGCCGGCGCGCGCTGCGGGCGCGCTGCTTGCGCATGTGATCACCACGCGCTTTCCGGGGCCAGGCAGCCGGATCATTGCCGAAAACCTGCGCTATGGCGGCGGCATGGCGGAAGGCAATGTGCTGACCACGGGCCTAGTGGTGCTGGATATTGACCAGCAGGCCGGCGTGGCGCGACTTGCCTGCCGCGTGACCGGGCCTGGCGGCATGGTGCTGGCGGAAGGTGAGGTTGAGGTGCTGCCCCCCATAACCGCCGAAGAACGCGCGCTGCCGCAAATGACGGGGCTTGGCCCCCATGCCGGCAAGGTGATGGCGGATCTTTTCGCGCGCTGCCGCGCCCTGCCGCCAGTGCCGACGGCGGTGGCCCACCCTTGCGATGCGGAAAGCCTGCGCGGTGCGATCCTGGCCGCGCAGCAGGGACTAATCACGCCAATTCTGACGGGGCCGGAGGCTCGGATTCGCGCGATTGCGGCCAAGGAATCGCTCGACCTTTCAGGCATTGCGCTGATTGGCACGGAACATAGCCATGCCTCGGCCGAGGCAGCGGTGGCGTTGGTCCGGGAAGGCCGGGCGGCAGCCTTGATGAAGGGCAGCCTGCATACGGATGAATTGCTGGGCGCGGCGATAGCGAAGGAAGCGGGGCTGCGCACCGAAAGACGCGTGAGCCATGCCTTCGTGATGGATGCGCCGCTTTATCCGCGGCCGCTGATCATCACCGATGCGGCGGTGAATATCGCGCCCGATCTGGAAGCCAAGGCGGATATCATCCGCAACGCCATCAAGCTGGCGCAAGCGATGGGGATTGCGACGCCAAAGGTCGCGATCCTGGCAGCGGTTGAGACCGTAACACCCAAAATGCAGGCGACGATTGACGCTGCCGCGCTCTGCAAAATGGCCGAACGCGGGCAGATCACCGGCGGCGTGCTGGACGGGCCGCTGGCCTTCGATAATGCGATCAGCCCGGTTGCGGTGGCGGCGAAGGGCATTCAATCCCCAGTTGCGGGTCAGGCGGATATTCTGCTGGTGCCGGATTTGGAGGCGGGGAATATGCTCGCCAAGCAATTGGCCTATTTGGGGGGCGCGGAGTCGGCTGGGATTGTGCTGGGGTTGCGGGTGCCGATGGCGCTAACCAGCCGGGCGGATAATGCCATGGCGCGGCTGGCCTCCGCGGCCTTGTTGCGGCTTATGTCGCCGGCCTAGAGCGTGTTGAGACTTCCCTTTTCAGCCTTGGGGCGGATGCGCTAGAAGGGGACTATGAACGCATCCTGCATCTTCGCCTTGTGGCCGCGCGCCATCTTCTTTCTGCCGCTTGGGTTGGCGATGGCCGGCTGCAGCGACTCCTCTCAGATCCGAGAGGTGGAGCGCGACGAATACAACACGGACAGCAAGCGCGAACAATTGCTGCGCGCGACATCGGCTTCCGGTACGTCAGGCGGCATCACGCTGTTTGGTGGTGGCACGGAAAAAGGCCAGGAGAGCGGCGCCGGTGGCGGCGGGCTTGGCGTGAATGCGTTCCTCTGGCGTGCGACGCTTGATACGCTTTCCTTCATGCCCTTGGCGTCGGCTGATCCATTCGGCGGCGTGATCATCACGGATTGGCATGCGCCAGGCGGCGTTTCCAATGAACGCTTCAAGGCCACTGCCTATGTGCTCGGGCGGCAGTTACGCTCAGACGGGGTGCGCATTTCGCTGTTCCGCCAGGTGCGCGGGCCAGGCGGATGGGTGGACGCGCCGGTCAGCTCAGCGACGGCGGCGGAATTGGAAGACAAGGTGTTGACCCGTGCGCGCGAATTGCGGAGCCAATCGACGGGGCGCTGACGGGCGCGGGTCTGTCTCAGGTCTGATAGCGCCATGATGCCGCCTGCCGCGCTTTGGGGCCAGGTGCAAATGGCCATGCAGCAGGGGCGGCTTGATGCGGCTGAAGCGGGGGCCGAGCAGATTCTACGCTCGGCGCCACGGCATCCCGGGGCTTTGCATATTCTGGGGGTAATTTGCCTGCAACGCCGGCAGATGCCCGAAGCACTCCGTTGGTTGAAGAAAGCGTCTCAGGCAGATCAGCGCAACGCCATGATCTGGGCAACGCTTGGCTATGCCTGTTTTGAAACAGCTTCCTATCGCGATGCTGTCGAAGCCTTCCGCAAGGCGGCTTCGATTGATCCCCGCGCCCATCCTGCCTTGCATGGTTTGGGAAAAACCCTGCAAGCCTTGGGGCGGCATCAGGAAGCTGCGGGTGCGTTGGGGCGCGCCATTGCCGTTGAACCGCGCAATCCGGATTATCTGAATGATCGTGGTGTGGCGCTGATGGAAAGTGGCGCGGCGATAGAAGCCTTGCAGGATTTTGATGCCGCACTTGCCCTGGCGCCGGCATTCTTTGGCGCTTGGCTGAATAAGGGCTTGGTACTGAAGAAGCTTGGCGATGCGTCTGCGGCGCTGGCCGCGTTGGATCAGGCGGTGGCGCTCAATCCTGCCTACGCGCCAGCACACAATAACCGCGCAGCGGTGCTGCTTGATGTGGAAGAATACGCGCAGGCTTTAGCCGCAGCCCAGCGCGCGATTGCGCTGGCGCCCAGCTTTGCGGAGGCCTGGAACAATCAGGGGCTCGCGCAGCTTGGTCTTGAACAGCGGGATGCGGCGCTTGAGAGTTTCGGGCAAGCCGTGCGTTATGATCACGCGAATGCTGCGGCGCATTACAATGCAGCAAGCGTATATTGGCAGCGCGGTGATTATGCCAAGGCGGCGGAGGCCTATCGACATTGCCTGCGCGCGGCACCCCAGCACCTTGTGGCGCTGAATGATCTTGGCCTGGCGGAGGCTGCACTTGGCAACCACCCCGCCGCTATTGAATGCTATGATCGCGTTCTGCGCCTGGCACCGGATTTTGCCGAAGCGCAGTTCAATAAATCCCTGACGTGCCTATTGCTTGGCAACTTCGCCGAAGGCTGGCGCTTATGGGAAGCGCGCAAGCGCAAAAAAATCCCAGTTGGCTATCGGGATTTTGGCCTACCGCTTTGGACGGGCGCACAGGAAATTTCCGGGCGGCACATCCTGCTCCATTGGGAACAAGGTTTTGGCGATACCGTTCAATTTATCCGCTATGCGCCGATGGTACAGGCCAAGGGTGCGGATGTGGCACTGTTGGTGCAGCCTGAATTGGCGCCACTGATCCGCCGCGTCATGCCAGACATCCGAATAACGGAAGAAGCGCCCAGGGAAGCGACATTGCAATGCCCCTTGATGAGCCTGCCGCGCGCCTTTGGTACGCTACTGGGAAATATTCCGCCGGCGCCGCTTTGGCCGGCGGATGAAGCACGGAGCATCGCCTGGCGTGCAAGGCTTGGGCATGCCGACAGGCCACGCATCGGCTTTTCCTGGCGTGGTAGCGCGGGCCATGGAAATGATCGCAACCGGTCAGTCGCCATGCAGGAATTCCTGCCACTGATGGACGGAAAACTTGCATGGTTCGGCATTCAGAAGGGTATGCCTGATAGCGACCAGGGAGCGCTGTCGGCGGTACCGGCGCTTCGTGTTTTTGATGCGGAAATCACGGATTTCGAAGATACGGCCGCGCTGATCGCTGAGATGGATCTGATTATCACCGTAGATACCAGCCTGGCCCATCTGGCAGGCAGCATGGGGCGGGAATGCTGGGTCATGCTGCCCTTCAATCCGGATTGGCGCTGGCTGCTTGAACGGCAGGATAGCCCTTGGTACCCATGCGTCCGGCTGTTCCGGCAAAACCGCATCGGCGATTGGACGAATGTTTTGGCCGAATTGCGTGCCGCGCTTGATGAGCGTTTTGGTTAGAGCATTTTCAAGCCAAGTGGAACACTTGGCGACTCGGAAAATGCGACCATACGAAAGAGCATTTTCAAGCCAAGTGGAACACTTGGTGACTCGGAAAATGCGACCACACGAAAGAGCATTTTCAAGCCAAGTGGGACACTTGGCGACTCGGAAAATGCGACCATACGAAAGAGCATTTTCAAGCCAAGTGGAACACTTGGTGACTCGGAAAATGCGATCAACTAAAGCGGCGTGATAGCCCTTTCAATCACCCAAAACATTCAAGCTGCTGACAGGAATATTCACAATTCCCGCAACATTGAGCGTGACGGGTGTTGCGAGCGGCGCCCAGAGCAATGGGTTGCCCGAAGCCTGCGCATCGAATACGCCGACATGGGTCAGGGTACCGGGTGGGGTTGTGAAGCTGAAGCGCACTTGCGAAATATTATATTGCATTCCTGTTCCGAAAAAAGTTGCTGACTGTCGGGCATAACCAGTGCCCGTGGGCTCCCCAGAAAGCCCAGTAGCGTCGGAACCACCAGTACCAAGGGCAATAAAGACGGCGGAAGGCTGAGCCGGGCGGCGCCCAGCCACGGTACGGCCAAGCAGATTTTTGGCGTAATCGGTCAAGGAGGTCATGCGATTCTTCCTGTGAGGATCGGTTTCGAATGGCGCCTGATCCGTGATTGCGGTGCTTCATCCATCCGGATCAGGCGTTAAAAGCGGTTCGGCCTATAAGAGCAGCCTTGGTTTCGACAGAACCGCTATGCGGTTCCGAGAAGGAACAAAAGCTGATCTGCGCCGATGTTTTCCAGCGCAAGAAACTCGAATTGACAAAAGCATCAAATCGAATTTTGTACTAGGCAACAACCGCACCATCAGGCCAACGCCAGCTTGTGCCATCACTGATTGCGAAGCGCTTATTGGCCGTGCCGTCCGCGACATAAATCATGCAGCGCGGATAGGTTGCCGCGGGCGGTAACGTGGCGACCGTATAGGATGGCAATTGCAGCGGTGACCCGGTCTGCACTGCACCGGTACCCTTGCCAAGCAGCAGCAAATTCACATTCGTATCAGTACCCTGGGCAGTGATTTGCGGTGGCGCCCCACCGCCTGCGCCATTGATGCGCACGAAATTGACCGGCGTTGCAACCGCATTCACTTCAAGGGCAATGCTGCCACGGCTATTCAACCGCACCGGGGCAATATTCTTGGCTGAAAGCGCCAGCGGGATATTTGCTTCCGTGCCACTCGCTGAAAGGCTTGGGGTACCCCCAACCGCGCTACCCGCAACAGTGATCTGATTGACCGTGCCGGCTGGCGTTGAGATGGCCAAGCCATGAGCCCCCGGCGCACCTCCCATTGAAATATTGCCGGCCGCAACGCGCATTTGCTCTACGCCGCCAGCGCTGAGAGCAACCGTAGCAGCGCCCGGCTGAAAAAGACCAGAATCCTGCGACCCAATCATCATGCCTGGCCGGTCGGCACGTCCGGCAGGGCCAGCGGAAGCAATGAAGCCATTTGTGCCGGCATTGATCAGCGGGCCGCCATTGCCATTGCCAAGCAGCGGCGGAGTTCCAAGATAGACCTGATTGGGCGTACCGGTGACAACATTTGCAAGATGGATCGCTGCCGATCCATCATTCAGGCGGTTGAAGTATTCCGCACGAAAGGCAAAGATATCCAAGCGATTATTGCTGCCATTAACACGAATGGCGTTGCTTTCCGCTGCATCAACGCGAAGGTTGCCGATCTGAACACGCGCATTGCTTCCGTCAATTTGAATGCCCGCAGCCCCTGCCACAGGTACTGGCGCGCCGGCGGTGATCAGTTCCCCTTGGGTCGTGATATTGGCGATGCGGCCTTCCACACCATTCCCATCAATCCAAACGCCGTATTTCGAGAAATCCGCATAGATGTTGCTGCCGTAGAATTTCGTGGTGACACCGGAAGCTGAAGAACTGAAGCGCAGCGTGGAACGCGCACCCAGCACGAAGATATCATCCAAGAAAACCCCATCTACCTTACGGAAGACCAGCGCATCCTGATTATTCTGCTGCCAGGTAACAATATTCCCGTCATTGGTATGAAAAGTCCAGAAATGTACGTGTTCCAATCGGCAGATATCATAGCAGCGATCAACCTCAACGCCGCGGGTAAAGACCTGGCCGCGCAAGCGCTTGATGCTCATGCGGCCTGAATTGTCGCACCAGATGCCGCGATTAACGGCGACGAGAAAGACGTTTTCAAAATCCACCGCGCCAAGACAATCCTGCACACGAAAGACATAGTCATAATTGGTCGGCGCCCAGGTGGCGCTGGGTGAGGCATGATACTGCCGAACGGCAACATCACGTACCACTGAACCTCTTGCCATCGTTCCCGAAAAGGTAAAGGGCGTGAAGCCGATCTGGTCGATTCTGAACCAGGTTCCATTCGCTTCATTCGGCCCTTCGGTAAAACCGGCACCTTGCAGCGTGACCGTGACGTCATTGATGACGACAGGGCTTGCAATGCGATACGTGCGCGGACCAAACTGCAAAATGCCGCCGCCCATAAACTTGAGAGCATTGATCGCTGCTTGGATCGCAGGCCCGTCATCGGCAACACCATTGCCGACAGCGCCATAGTCGCGCACATGAACAGGACGATCGGCCAGAAGCCCACTACGCAATTGCGCGAGGCTGGCGCGACGCGTCGTAATGATTGAACCGCTTGTCTGGACGACAGGGAATAGATCTGCATCAGCGGTGCTGGAAACGCTGGGAAGGGCGCTGATCTTGGTGTCGGACATGGTTTACCTTTTCCTGGTTGCGGCCAAGGGTGTCGGATCTTCTGATCCGAAGCGTGGCAAGCTTGGGGTTTCGGGATTGGAGATGTTCAAAAGAGCAGCAATTGGCCACCGTCTTCGAGCAGCAGAATGCCCCCGGTTTCATTCAACAAGCGTGGCGGTACGCCGATGGCGAAAGGCGCGGAGAGTGAGGAGTGGTTGGTATCCGATGTGTTGCGCGCCAGAATGCGATAGCCACCACCAGACGCCTGGGCAGGGAAAAGCGTAGTTGCCCGGCCATTGGTAACTGCGGAGGCTTGGGTTGCGATGACGCTTCCCGCCGCGTTGCGCAGTTGGAAGGTAATATTGGTGATGCTGCCCAAAATGGTCACACCCACCGCGATGGAGGCGCCCGGTTCGATGGCATCGGGCATGGGTTCAAAGGTGATGGCCCGTGCCTCGGCATTCGCGGTAAGGGTCAACCGGAAGGGCAGGTTGACCGAACGTTGGATCGTGGGCGGGGCTCCGCTCGCATCCAAAACCACCGCAGTACCGGTCAAACTGCCGGCGCGGATCGGCAGCATGGTGGTGCCATCCGAAGCCTGGACCAAGATGATGTCACCAACACGCAGCCGATCAGCGCCGGGCGTGAAATAGCCTGGGGCCTCTGTATCGGCGCGACTATCGCTGGTGCGGTAATGCCAAAGGGTAAAACCATTCGCGGCGCTGAGCGCCGAGAGGTCAGAGGCGATGAAAGGCATGGGCGCTCCTGATCCCTGCCGCGCAACAGGGTGGGCGCCCGGCTGGCTGCAAGGTTGGGGTGAAGGTTCAGGGAGAGTGGGGAGCTTTGGGCGCAATTCGGCCCTTGATGGGGGAATAGGTAAAGGACCAAAAGCCTATTGTCAAGGAAAAAATGCCATTCCAGCGATATTTCTTCCGGCCCTCAAGATCGCGCCGATTTCCGCTACAAGAAACACTTCGCTTGCGGAGCCCGCTTTCCATGATCCTGCGCATTTTTGCCCTTCTCGCCCTGCTGCTGCCAGGCATCGCCGCCGCGCAGGAGCGTGTGGTGAATGTCTATAATTGGTCGGACTACATTGACCCCTATGTGGTGCAGCGCTTCACGCGCGAAACAGGCATTCGCGTGCGCTATGATGTCTATGACAGTCTGGAAACACTGGAAGGCAAGCTTTCCGCCGGGCGTTCGGGCTATGACATTATTGTGCCGACCAGTGAGCCAAGCTTCGCGCGGCTGCTCCGCGCCGGCGCGCTTGCGCCTGTTGATCGCGCACGCCTGCCGAATTGGCGCAATCTTGATCCGACACTGATGGCGCGTATGGCGGAAATTGATCCCGGCAATCGCCATGGGGCGATTTACTTGTGGGGCACGGTGGGGCTTGGACTGAGGCTTGATCGGATCAAGGCCATTGCGCCTGATTTGGTGCTGGATGGCTTTGATGTGTTGTTCAAGCCAGAAAATGCAGCGCGGCTGGCGCGCTGCGGTATCATGGTGATGGATAGCCCAACCGATGTGCTGCCTTCCGTGCTGCGTTGGGCGGGGCGCGATCCGAATGCGCATTCCCTTGAAGATTTGCGCGTGGCTGAACAGGCGCTGATGGGCATTCGCCGGCATGTGCGCGCCATCCTACCCTCGGGCGCCATTCTGGATGCTTTGGCCAATGGCGAAGCGTGTGTGGCGCTAACCTATTCCGGCGATGTCATCCAGGCGCAGGCGCGCGCAAAGGAAGCTGGGCGTGGTGTTGAAATTGGCTATGCCGCATCGCGCCGGGGCGCGCAGCTTTGGTTTGACATGCTGGCAATCCCGGCTGATGCGCCCAATAAGGAAGCGGCGCATGATTTCATCAATTTCCTGCTGCGACCTGATGTGATGGCGGGCATCACCAATCATGTGCGCTACCCGAATGCGGTGCCGGCATCGCTCGCCACCGTGGATGCCGCCGTGCGCGAAGACCGCAATGTCTATCCGGATGCGGCTATGCTGGCGGCGAGTTTTGTGGCGAGCACCCCGCCGCGTGAGAATGAACGCGCACGCAGCCGGTT
>CAMCEP010000081.1 GCA_945873675.1 Asaia bogorensis | reverse complement strand
TGGCGTCAATGGGTTGGCCGGTATGATGCACGTAGATTTCATTAAGCCTCTGGCGAAGCTTAAGAATTTCGCGCGCCTGGATTTCGATATCGGTCGCCTGGCCCTGCGCCCCGCCCGAGGGCTGGTGCACCATGACGCGGCTATTCGGCAGCGCATACCGCTTGTCCTTGGCACCGGCGCACAGCAGCAGGGACCCCATGGAAGCCGCCTGGCCGATGCACACCGTGCTCACGGGGCTGCGGATGTATTGCATGGTGTCATACATCGCGAGGCCGGATGAAACCACGCCGCCAGGGCTATTGATGTAGAAGGCGATATCCTTGTTGGGATTTTCGCTTTCCAGGAACAGCAACTGGGCGCAGATCAGCGACGAAACCTGGTCAAAAACCGGGCCGGTCAGGAAGATGATGCGTTCCTTGAGCAGCCGGGAATAGATGTCAAAAGCCCGCTCACCACGCGCGGTCTGTTCGACCACCATGGGCACCAGGGTATTGTTATAGACATCAACAGGATCACGGTCCCTGATCATCATCTCATCCTTTCGCGGCAAGCAGGCCGCCCTTCGTCACTTTTGCCTGACCCCGCATGTGGTGCGGCGACAAGACAGAGCAATTCCCATGCGCTCATTTTCCCGCCCGGGTCAACGCCCAGGCGCAGCGCCCGGTTGCAACACCATGCCATCATACCCCGGTTCCACCCCGGACGGCAGGGTACGGCAGAGCCAGCCGTAATCCAGATCGCTGCCCATATGGGTTAAAATTGTCCGGCGCGGCTGCAATATGCGCACCCATTCAAGTACCTGCTCCAGATTCGCGTGCACCTTATGGGGCGCACGCTGGAAGCATCCCACAACCCAGGTATCCAGACCGTGAAGAAGGGCAAGGCTTTCTTCCGGCAGGCGCACCAGATCGGTGGAATAGGCGAAGCCGCCGATTCGAAGGCCCAGGGTTTCCATCACCGCATGATCCTGGCTGAACAGGGTCAGCGGCAGCCCGGCGATTTCCCTGGTTTCACCTGGGGTTACCTCATGCGCTTCAAGTGCGGGGCGAAAAAACCAGGGCCCAACCGCCGGCAGAAAGGCATAATCGAAGCGCTGCCGTAGGTTATCCAGCGTTCTTGCCATGCCGTATATGGGTAGCGGCTTACCAGTGATGCGGTTCAGCACGCGCGTTTCATCTGTGCCCATGACGTGATCGGCATGGTGATGGGTGAATAGGATGGCCTCCACCGCCCCAATCCCAGCCGCCAGGAATTGGGCGCGCATATCCGGGCCCGCATCCACCAAAAGCCTTTGCCCCTGATCGCCTTCGATCAGAATCGAGGAACGGGTGCGCCGATTCCGCGGCTCCGAGGGGTCACAGGCGCCCCAATCTCCCCTTCCATCCGCGCCACCAATCAGCGGGACGCCGGCCGAACCACCACAGCCAAGGATCGTGACCGTAACCAAGCCTCAGGCGGCCTTCGGGAAGAGGGTTTCAAAATTGCGAGTCGTCAGCGCCTCAAGCGCCGCGATTTCCATCCCCCGCACTCCGGCCAGCACCTTGGCGGTATGGGCCACCATGGCGGGTTCGCAGCGCTTGCCGCGAAAGGGCACGGGCGCCAGGTAGGGCGCATCGGTTTCCACCAGCAGCCGGTCGGCGGGGATATCCCGCGCAATCTCACGCAATTCCTCGCTTTTCGGGAAGGTCAGAATGCCGGAGAAGGACAAATAGCCCCCCATGGCCACTGCACGTTCCGCCAAACCCCGGCCGCTGCTGAAGCAATGCAGCAGGAAGGGAAAGGCCCCACCCCTGTCGCGTTCCTCGGCCAGGATGTCTGCGATATCCTCATCCGCCTGGCGGGCATGGATCGCAAGCGGCAGGCCAGTGATCTGCGCTGCGCGGATATGGTTGCGGAAATTCTCCGCCTGGGCGTCGCGCGGCGCCTTGTCATAGAAGTAGTCCAGCCCGCTTTCGCCAAGCCCGATAATGCGCGGATGATCAGCCAGCGCGGCCAGCGCCTCCGGCCCCGGCAAGTCGCCCTCCCCGGCATTATGCGGGTGGATGCCCACAGTCCCCCAGACGCAATCAAAACGCTCGGTCAGCGCTTTGACCTGTTCGGCCTGGGCGAAGCGCGTGCCAATGGTGACCATGCGGGCAATACCGGCTTCCTGGGCGCGGGCAATGACATCGGCGATTTCCGCCTCGACATAGTAATCGAGGTGGCAATGGCTATCCACCAGCATCAGGCGGCCTCGATCTCGATTTTGCGGAATAGCGGGCTTGGGGGTGGCAGCAGCGTACCGCCGGGCAAGGGCGTCGCCAGCGCGGCCAAATCCCGCGCGCCTTCCGGCACGGCCAGTTGATCCAGCAAAGCCGCCATGCTGCCAGGCATGAAGGGCTGCAACGCCGTCGCCGCACCGCGCAGCACGGAATGCAGATGGCGCAAAACGGCTTCCATGCGGGCCAGATCGGTTTTCTTCAAAGCCCAAGGCGCTTGCGCGGTGATATAGCCATTGGCCGCACGCACCACGCGAAACACTTCTTCCAAAGCCAGATGGAAGGCTTGGTCTTCAATATGCTTGCCCACCAAGCCGGGCATGGCGGCGAGTGCTTCGAGCAAAGCCACATCATCGCCAATTGCCGCCGCCGGCGCGGGCAGCTTGCCCTCACAATTGCGCTGAATGAGGGAAAGCGTGCGATTGGCAAGGTTCCCCAGCGCATCGGCCAATTCGCCGTTCAGCCGATTGGCAAGCGCTTTCCGCGAAAAATCGCCATCCGCGCCAAAGGGCACTTCGCGCAGCAGGAAATAGCGCAGCGGATCAAGACCGTAATCGGCAACAAGGGCAACCGGATCAATGGCATTGCCCAGCGATTTGGACATTTTCTGCCCCTCAATCGTCCACCAGCCATGTGCAAAGACGCGCTTTGCGGGTGCAATCCCCGCCGCCATCAGAAAGGCCGGCCAGTAGATCGTGTGGAAGCGCACAATATCCTTGCCGACGAAATGCGCGCTGGCAGGCCAGAATCTCCAGCGCTCGGCGTTTGCGTCTGGATAACCGGCGGCGGTGATGTAATTGGTCAGCGCATCCAGCCAGACATACATGACATGGGCTTCATCGCCCGGCACCTTGACGCCCCAGGTGAAGCTGGTCCGCGAAATGGAAAGATCGAGCTTTTCCGGCTTATCCGCGAAATCCTTGAGCCCCTGCTGCACAAAGGCGCGCACTTCATTGCGCCGCGCTTCGGGCTGCACATCAATCCGTTCCGGGTGGCCTTCCGGCAGATCAAAGCGCCGCAGCAATTCCGGCAGCCATTTGGACAGGCGGAAGAAGTAAGAGGGCTCCCGCACCCATTCCACCGGC
This sequence comes from Asaia bogorensis, assembly GCA_945873675.1. Lineage (GTDB taxonomy): Bacteria > Pseudomonadota > Alphaproteobacteria > Acetobacterales > Acetobacteraceae > Neoroseomonas > Neoroseomonas bogorensis_C. The sequence goes on along the minus strand of CAMCEP010000081.1, from coordinate 7,016 downwards.
GCGCCTGATGGGGCGTATTTCACGCCATCGCGTTCAGTGAGTTCATCCGGGCCGTAAAACGCCTCATCGCGCACGGCGTACCAGCCCTCATAATGGCCAAGGTAGATTTCATCGCGCCTTGCCAATTCTTCCCACAGCGCGGAACAGGCGGCCTTGTGGCGCGCTTCCGTAGTGCGGATGAAATCATCATTGGAAAGGCCAAGCGTACCGGTCAGGTCGCGAAAATGCTGGCTCACGCGATCCGTGAAGGCTTGCGGGTCCATCCCCGCATCGCGCGCGGCCTTTTCCACCTTCTGGCCATGCTCATCCGTGCCGGTCAGGAAGAACACCTCATGGCCCGTCAGGCGCCACCAGCGCGCCAGCACATCCGCCGCGACCGAGGTATAGGCATGGCCGACATGCGGCTTGTCATTGACGTAATAGATCGGCGTGGTGACGTAGCGCGTCTGTTTCATCTTTCTCGGCCTTGGTCCGGTAAAATCAGGCTGAAAGCCAGGAAAGCCCGGTCAGCACCGCCTGTTTGCGGTCCATATTCAGCTTTTCTGTCTCATCCACCAGGCGGCCGAGCCTATCCCACAGCGCGGGCCAAGCGGCAAGCGGATGGGCGGCGATCCAGCCGGGTGCTGGCTCACCCCGTGCGGCCTGCCGCAGCCCCGCCGAAATGCGCCCACGCAGCAGCGCCATGAAGGTGGCGAATTGCGCCCCGCTGCGATCCGCAGCACAACGATCCGCGAGCACATGCAGCCGCGCCGGATCAGGGCGCTTCAGGCTGCCCAAGCATTCTTCCACCAAAGCCTGCAATTCCAGCCCATCACCTTCGGCGAGCTGCATGGCCCGGCCGGGCGAGCCTTCCGCCATCTCAGCGAGCTTCGCGCGATCTGCAGCGGCCAAATCCGGCAAAAGCTGCTTGAGCAGCGGCGCCATTTCCGCCTGATCCAGCGGGAAAAGATCAAGCCTGCGGCAGCGGCTACGAATGGTCGGCAACAACCTTGTGGGGGCAGAAGAAACCAGCAGCAGAATGGCGCGCGCCGGGGGTTCTTCCAGCACTTTCAGAATGGCGTTTTGCGCCTGCAGGTTCATCGTCTCCGCGCCATCCACCACAACAACGCGCCAACCACCTTCCGCTGCCGTCAGGGTCATGAAGCCAGGGATAAGCCGCGCAGCTTCCACATTGATGTCATTGCGCTTGCGCTCACCGCGCAGCGTATCGGCATCAATGGTCAGCAAATCAGCATGGCTATCGGCGGCGACACGGCGAAACACCAGATGGGATGGGTCAAGATACAAGGGCGGCTTGCCTTGGGGCGCTTCCGGCATGCCGGCCAGCAGCCAGCGCGCAAAGCGCCACGCCAAGGTGACTTTCCCAATCCCGGCGGGGCCGGCAATCAACCAAGCGTGATGCAACCGACCGGAACGCGCCGCGTCTGCCAGGGTGGCAGCTGCGTTTTCATGGCCGAAAAATTCGGGATTGGCGCGCGGTTCCGGCAAGCTCACAGCTTGGCGCCCAGCCTTTGGCGTAGGGTATCGGCCATGGCGGCATAGACCGCTTCCGCATCCCGCGCCGCATCAAGCACCACGCAGCGCGCCGGCGCGCGCCGCGCGATATCGTGAAAGCCCGCGCGAATGCGGGCATGGAAATCTGCGCCGAGCCTTTCGTAGCGATCCGCCGCACTCCGCCCCGCGGCGCGCGCAAGCCCCGCTTCAACGGGCAGATCAAGGATCAGCGTAAGGTCGGGCTGCAAGCCATCCAAAGTCAGATCACAAAGCCGCGCCCAGGTTTCATAAGCAAGGCCCTGCCCTGCCCCCTGATAGGCCAGCGTGGAATCAGCAAAGCGATCGCAAATCACCCAGGCGCCGGCTTCCAGCATGGGGCGGATGGACCGCACCACATGTTCCCGCCGCGCGGCAAAATGCAGCATGGCTTCCGTCAAACTATCCCAGGAACCAGGAGAAAGGAGCAATTCGCGAATACGCTCGGCCCCCGGCGCGCCGCCTGGCTCACGCGTGCGCAATACCGGCACGCCAGCGGCCGCAAGCGCTGCGGCCAAGCGCCGCGCCTGGGTGGATTTCCCAGCGCCTTCGCCGCCTTCAAGCGTAATGAAATAACCCCGCGCCATCAGCACTTCAGGCGCCGGAGACCCAGCGCCCGATCACCGCCGGAATGCGCGGCAAAAGCCCGAGCTTTTCGACATCCGCCCCGGCGACCAGAGGCACGGAAAATGTCGGCACCCCCTGCCCTGCCACCTGCAATTCGCCAATGGTCTGCCCACGCATGACGGGTGCGGTAAGCGGCGCCTGATAGCGCACGCGCACTTCCAACCTGTCGCGCCAACGCCGCGGCATGGTCAGCGTAATGTCACGCCCCCCAACCATGGGAACGGTGCGCCTTTCACCAAGATAGACCGGCACTTCTTCCACCGTATCCTGCGCGCGGAATAGTGTTACGGCTTCAAATTCGCGGAAGGCCCATTCCATCAGGCGTTCGCTTTCCTCTGCCCGCGCGCGCATGCTGACAAGGCCATTGATCACAAGGATCACACGTCGCCCATCACGGATGGCGCTGCCGGTCAGGCCATAGCCCGCTTCTTCCGTATGGCCAGTCTTCAGCCCATCCGCGCCAGGCACACGCGCCAGCAAAGGGTTGCGATTATCCTGGCTGATGTTGCTGAAGCGGAAGCTGCGTTCATTATAAAAACGATAGTAATCCGGGAAATCCATAATCAGGCGCCGCGCCAAAATGGAAAGATCACGCGCTGTCATGCGGTGTTCCGGATCAGGCCAGCCGGTGCTGTTGCGGAAATTGCTGTTGGTCAGGCCAATGCGGCGGCCGGTTTCGTTCAGCAATTCGGCAAATTGCTGTTCGCTGCCGGAAATCGCCTCAGCCAGCACAATGCAGGCATCATTGCCCGATTGCACGATCACGCCACGGATCAGATCCTCAACCCGCACCTGCTGGCCAATATCAACAAACATCTTGGACCCGCCCATGCGCCAGGCGCGCTCGCTCACGGGCAGCATCTGATCCAATTGCAGCCTGCCCTGCTTCAAGCGATCAAACACCACATACATGGTCATGAGCTTGGACATGCTGGAAGGCGGCATGCGCTCATCGGCGTTTTTCTCAAGCAGCGTGGCGCCGGTTTCGAAATCCACCACCAGGGCTTGGCGGGCAAGCACATCCACATTGCCAACCGGGGTGGCAACGGGTGTGCCTTCCGGGCGCGGCGCGGGCCGGCGTGCAGGCTGGGCTGGCGCCGGGCGCTGCTGCGCGAAGGCATGATCCGCCGCAAGCCATAGCGGCAGACCGCCCAAAACGCCCCCGATGATTCTGCGACGCGATGCCATGCCCGGTTCCTTCATGCCTGATCGCTGTTTCGCCAAGAAAACGCAGCTTGATTATTCCACAATAATCCTTGCCCCGGATAGGCCGGCGGCCAGAGTCCGCTCAAGCGCAAAATCCGCCGCCCGGACCTCAGCGAAGGGGCCTAGGGCCACGCGGAAATTGGCATTGCGCCCCCTGCCCTGCTGGCTTATCCGCGCCCCCGGCAGGCGGGCCGCCACCGCTTCCGCCCCATACCGGCTGGAAAATTGCCCCGCTTCCACCAATAAGCGGCCCGGCCGCGGCGCGTTCTGTGTCACGGTTTCCGTGAGGGGTGCCATGGTGCCGCGCCCTTGGGGCGCGAGTTCGGTAAGGGGCGCAGCGCTGGGCAGAGGCTGTACTTCCCGCCGCGGCGCTTCGCGCGTGCCCGGCAAGGGCGCCAATTCCTCCCGCGCCACCGCAGCACGCGGGGCGGCGGCAATGGCAATGGGGGGCGGCGCCTGGCCGGGCAAGCCTTCCGCCGCCGCGCGGCTTTTCTCAGCATCCACCAACAGCGCGATTTGCGTGGCACGTCCGGGCGTCATGCCAAGCAAGGCCCCGGCGCGCGGTGATACGCCCAGGATGCGCCCAGGCTTTTCCGGGCCGCGATCATTGACGCGCAGCAGCATCGAACGGCCATTTTCCAGATTGGTGACGCGAATAATGGCGGGCATTTGCAGGCTACGATGCGCCGCTGTCAGGCCCTGGGCCATCAGCACTTCACCATTCGCAGTCTGGCCACCGAACACCGGCGCGGGCAGCACTTCCGCAAGCCCGGTTTCTGATAGCGCGTAATCTTCCTGCGGATAGGACCACACACCGCCTAGCCGATAGGGATCGCCCACCACATAACGCGGTTCAGGCTGCGCGCAGCCTGCAATGGTCAGCAGCGCCGCGGCCAGAAAGCCCCAGCGCGTCACGCCACGCGATCGGACAATAGCCCGACAGAAAGCCCGTAATTCACCGGCGTATTGTAGCGGCGAATGACGCGCAGATTATGGTGGCCAAGGAAGATTTGCCCGCCATTGCCGCGTGAAGGCAACACGATCTGCGTTTCAATATCCGATGCCGGCAGGGGCGACCCATCGGGCTTGCGAAAGCCCATGCGGGCAAAATCGCGCAAGGGGCGCTTGGTTTCTGTATCCGCGCCGCTGGTCGAAAACCCTGCAGGAGGCCGCACTTCCCGCCCCCAGGCCTCACCATGGCGCCAGCCATTGCGCTGGAAATAATACGCGATGGAGGCCAGCGCATCGGCGCGATTATCCCAAATATCGCGCCTGCCATCGCCATCGAAATCCACCGCCAAGCGTTCAAAATTGCTTGGCATGAATTGCGGCTGGCCCATCGCCCCCGCCCAAGATCCCTTCATGCGATCGGCGCTGATGTGGCGGTCATTCAAAATGCGCAAAGCCGACATCAATTCATTACGGAAATAGGCGGCGCGGCGGCCTTCCCAGGCGAGTGTCGCCAAAGCCTCCACCACGCCAAAACCACCAGTATTGCCGCCGTAATTTGTCTCCACGCCCCAAATGGCAACAATCACCGAAGGAGAGACACGGTAGCGCGCTTCAATCCGGCGCAGCAGATCGGTATTTTCCGCCATCAGCCGCCGGCCATTCTGAATGCGCGTGGGCGTCAGCATAATGCGGTCCCGGTAGTCTTCCCATTGCATGCCGCCTTCCGCCTGGCGCCGATCCAATTCAATCACGCGCTGATTGGGCTTCAGGCCGGCGAAGGACTGGTTCAGGGTTGCATCCGAAATGCCGGCGCGGCGTGCATCGGCGCGGACCCCATCCAGGAAGCGTTCAAAGCTTTGGCCGGCAACCGGCACATAGGCCGGTGGGGCATCGGGCGCGGGGATTTGGTTGGCGGAATTCGCCTCTGGGCTGCAGGCCGCGATCAGCGTCGCGACTCCACCAAGCAGGAGCCTTCTTTCGATCATAGGCGCATCAGGTGCCATGCCGCGTGGGGCATGGCAAACGCTTTTGCGCCCCGTATTGACCGGGGCGGAACTGGTGCTAAATTTTTCCCGATATCGGGCTAAGGTTCCGGTTTCAGTTTCGGAAGCCGGAGGAAGTTTAAGAAGCGATATGACTCCGTTGCGAAAGTTGCTGGCAAGGACCACTCATCTCACGCTCCGGGACCGTTTCACCCTTTTCTACCGCAATAATAGCTGGGGTGACCTCGAAAGTCGCTCAGGCAAAGGGTCTCGGCGAGGTTCTGGAACCGTGGAGGCGGCGCTTGAGGCGCTGCGTATGACGGTTAGCGAACATGGCGTGGCCACCATGGCCGACATACCATGCGGAGACTTAAACTGGATGCCGCTGTTCCTCGATGCCGCGCCATTTGTGACTTACCAAGGGTTCGATATCGTGCCCGACATTATCGCCGAGAACCGCAGGCGCTATCCGACCCGCAGGTTTGAGGAATTGGACATCACGCGCGAGGTCCCGCCGCGCGCTGATCTGATCTTCTGCAAGGACCTGCTTAACCACCTCACCTTTTTGGATGTGCGGGCCGCATTGGAAAATATGCGTCGCTCGGGCGCAGGTTTGCTACTTGCATCAAACAATTTCGGTCATGGTAACGTGGATTTGCCTTCATTGGGCCTAAGAACGTCCCGCCATCTCGACATCACCCTGCCCCCCCTCAGCGCACCACCCCCCATTTGGAAGACCCACTACCTGGGTCTCTGGCGCCTCTCGGATTTCACTAACATTGCGACGGGCCGGCCCAAAGGCTAACATGACTCCAGCTGCATGAGCCGTCTTCCGCGCCCACATGCAACGCTACCTTTACTCTACACAATGTCCGGAAAAACCTGGAGAAACGCCATGGTCGCCGTCACCCGTGAACTCGCCGCCTTTGTCGCCGGGCTTCGTTATGAAAGCCTGCCAGCAAATGTGCAGGAACGCACACGTTTCCTGATCCTTGATCTGGTCGGCAATATGCTGCGCGGCCGGCATGAGGCGGAAAGCACCCCGCCCCTTCTGGCCGCTGCCCGGGCGCTTGGCCTGACCGGCGGTTCCGCAGCCGTATTTGGGGATTCCCAGCGCTATACGCCGGCCGGGGCTGCGCTGATCAATGGCGCCATGGCGCATTCGCTCGATTTCGATGACACGCATGCGGCGGGCACGCTGCATCCCGGCGCTCCTGTGATCCCGGCCGCCCTTGCCGCAGCCGAGATGACCGGCGCCGATGGCAAGACCGTGATGGCCGCGATTGTGGCAGGGTATGAAACCACCTGCCGACTGGCGCTGGCTTTGCCCGGCGGAGATCATTACGACCGCGGCTATCACCCGACGGCGACCTGCGGCGCCTTTGGCGCAGCGGCGGCGGCGGGGCGCGTTTTCGGCCTAACCGCTGCACAGATGGAAGACGCCTTCGGCATCGCGTTATCTCAAGCCGCCGGCAGCCTGCAATTCCTGGCCAATGGCGCCTGGACCAAGCGCTTTCAGGTGGGCTGGAGCGCGCTGAACGGGCTTTCCGCCGCAACCATCGCGCGTGAGGGCTTCCGTGGCGCAGGTGAGGCCATTGAAGGCAAGGCAGGATTCCTGCGCGCCTATGCCCCGAATCCGAAGCCTGAGCGTGTGCTGCAGGATTTGGGCAAGTCGTGGGAGCTGATGCAAACGGCGGTGAAGCCTTATCCTTCCTGCCG
>CAMCEP010000080.1 GCA_945873675.1 Asaia bogorensis | reverse complement strand
TCAGCAATGCCGCATTGCGTGCGACATCGGCGCGGATGAAGGCTTCGGCTTCTTCCACTGTTTCCGCGACGGGTTCAAAGCCAAGCCCGCTCAGGCGTTGCACCGTGGTGGCTTCGCGCATGCCATCCACCAGAATGCGATTGAGCCGCTGGAGGATTTCTGCGGGCACGCCGCGCGGCGCCCAAACGCCGTACCAGGAATAGAATTCAAAACCAGGCAGCCCGGCTTCTGCGAGCGTGGGTAAATCCGGCGCCAAGGGCGTGCGCGCGGCGGTAGCTACGCCAAGGCCGCGCAATTGCCCCGCGCGCACCATGGGCAAGGTTGCCAGCACCGGATCGAACATCAACTGCGCATTGCCGGCGGCAACATCCGTGAGCGCCGGGGCGGAACCACGATAGCCGACAACTTCGATATTCGCGCCGGTCAGGCGGTTGAATTCAATGCTGCCCAAATGCCCCGCCGCCCCAAGTGAGGAAGTGGCGAAGGACCATTTGGCGGGATCTCGCTTCGCGGCTTCCACCACGGCGGGGATGGTGGTTTGCGGCAGGCGTGGGTTCATTACCAGCACCAAGGGCCCACGCGCCGTGCGCGCGACCGCGACAAAATCCTGCACGGGATCATAAGGCGCGTTCTTCATCACATAGCGCGCCATGGGGTGAATGGAAGCGGAACCCAACAGCGTATAGCCATCTGCCGCCGCTTGCAGCACGGCCTGGCTGCCAACCGCGCCATTCGCGCCGGCGCGATTCTCCACCACCACGGTAACGCTCAGCGCATCAGCCAGCTTGGTGGCGGCAAGCCGCGCCATGGCATCAGTCGCCGCACCTGGCGTGAAGGGTACGATCATGCGTATGGGGCGATTGGGCCAGGCGCCTTGGGCAATGGCGGGGCTCGCCAAAGCTGCGCTGGTGAGGCCAAGCAAGATATTGCGGCGCTGCATGATGACCCCCGGTTGTTTGATCGTGCGGGTCATTAGGGAGAATGCTTGCACGCACGTCAAGAAATCCTTGGGATTGACGAAGCGCCCCCGCGCCTATGAGCTTACACTTCCAGGAAGGGCCAGACCATGAACCATATTCCCGCCACCATGAGAGGAACCGGCATCGGCGCACCTGTGCGCCGGGTGGAGGATATGCGTTTTCTGCGCGGGCAGGGGCGTTATGTGGATGATTTGGGCGGTAGTGACGCCGTGCAACTTGTCATGCTGCGTTCCCCCCATGCTTCCGCGCGCATCACGCGGCTTGATGCCAGCAAGGCGCGCGGCATGCCTGGCGTGCTGTTGGTCTTGACGCCTGAGGATATTGAAGAACTCGGCGTGCTCCGCTGCATTACGCCGCGGCTGCAAAGGAATGGCGCGCCGCTCGCGCAAACGCCCTGGCGCATGCTGGCGATGGGGCAGGTACGCTATGTGGGCGATGCGGTGGCGGCAGTGATCGCAACGTCTCGCGCAGCAGCGCAAGATGCGGCCGAAGCGATCATTGTTGAATATGAACCCTTGCCCGTGGTGACGGATGTGGCGGAAGCAATCAAGCCCGCAGCACCGCAGGTTTGGCCGGACTTGGCAGCTGAAAATGAAAGCGTGCTGTTCCGCCTGGGCGATGCGGCGGCAGTGGACGCTGCCTTTGCCCGCGCGGCGCATGTCACGCGCTTTGATTTCCGCATCACGCGCGTTTCCGCCAACCCCATGGAACCGCGCAATGCGCTGGCAAGCTACGATCCGGTGGAAGAACGCTATACGCTGACGACCGGCACTCAATTGCCGCATGTGATGCGCAATGAAATCGCTGAATTCGCCCTGAAGATACCAACGAATAGGCTGCGCATCATCTCGCCCGATGTCGGTGGCGGTTTTGGCATGAAGGAAAGCCCATTTCAGGAATATGTGTTGGCGCTGCATGGCGCGAAACGCCTTGGCCGGCCAGTGCGCTGGACGGCAACGCGCACGGAAAGTTTTTTGGCTGACACCCATGCCCGCGATAACGTATCAACAGCGGAATTGGCGCTGGCCGCCGATGGTACATTTCTTGGCTTTCGTGTGCATACGCTGTGCAACGTGGGTGCATACCTTGCCTGGCAGGGGCCGGTTTCCGCCACGAATAATGTCGGCGGCCTCGCGGGGGTGTATCGCACGCCGCATATCTTCACCGAAGTGCGCTGCATTTTCACCCACACCCAGCCGACAGCACCCTATCGCGGCGCCGGGCGGCCGGAAGCAATTTATGCCATTGAGCGCATCATTGATCTGGCTGCCGATGAACTGGGCATGGACCGGATTGCGCTGCGCGAAAAAAACCTGATCCAGCCCGATGCCATGCCTTTTCGCACTGGGCTTGATTACACCTATGACAGCGGCGATTTCCCCAAGAATATGACGCTGGCACTGAAAGCCGCTGATTGGGCGGGTTTTGAGGCGCGTCGTGCGGAAGCCAAAGCACGTGGCAAGCTGCGCGGCATTGGCATTGCCAATGCCATTGAAAGCGCCGGCGGGCCGCATCGTGGGCCTTTGGAAGAAGCTGCTGAAATCCGCTTTGATTCCGGCGGCAATGTCACCCTACTGATGGGCAGCCATAATCACGGGCAGGGGCATGAAACCGTGTTTCGGCAGATCGCTTCTGAACGTTTGGGGATTCCCGCCGAACGCATTCGCTTCATCAATGGTGACACTGATATTGTGACCCATGGGCGCGGTACGATCGGGTCTCGTTCCATGATGGCGGCGGGCGGTGCCTTGGTGGGCGCGGCGGAACGCATTATCGCGCGCGGCAAGAAGATAGCCGCGCATTTCCTGGAAGCGGCGGAAGTCGATATTGAATTCAGCGAAGGGCAATTCCGCATCGCGGGCACGGATCGCGGCATTGGCATCGAAGCGCTCGCGCGCCGCAGCTATATCCCAGGCCAATTGCCATTGCAGGAGGAGCTTGGGCTTTCCGCTTTGCTCATCAGGCGCCCCGGTGACGCAACCTTCCCGAATGGCTGCCATATCGCGGAAGTGGAAATAGACCCTGAAACGGGCGAAGCGCAGACCGTTGCCTATACGGTGGTGGATGATGTCGGAACCGTGATCAATCCGCTGCTGCTGAAGGGCCAGATCCATGGCGGCATTGCGCAGGGGCTTGGGCAAGTCTTCGGTGAGGATATTCGCTACGACGCCAATGGTCAGCTTTTGACCGCAAGCTTCATGGATTATTTGATGCCGCGCGCGGCGGATTTCCCGGATATGCTGGTGAAGAGCAACCCCGTACCAACCAAGACCAATCCGCTTGGCGTGAAAGGCGCGGGTGAAGCTGGCACGGTTGGCGCTTTGCCTGTGCTGATCAATGCTGTTGTGGATGCGCTGCGCCCGCTTGGCATCACCCATATTGAAATGCCGGCGTCACCCGAACGCATCTGGGCCGCCATTCATAAGGCTGGTTAGGCCCGCGCTTCTTCTTCCAAAGCTTCTAGCAGCCGCGCGGGCCACCATTGCGGAATACCTTGGCCAATCAGCACTAGGCGAGAGCGCCGATCCGCCGATGGCCAATCTTCCAGCCATTCGATCGGGTGCAGCACATGGCGCACGCCATGCAGCACCGCGGGTTTTTCCGGCACTTCCGCAACGCGGATAATGCCCTTCATGCGCAGCAATTTCTCGCCGGCATGTTCAGCCAAGGCTTCCAGGAAAAGCGGCAGCACCACGCCCGGGATGGGGTCTTCGCGCAGAATGGAGATTGTCTCCACGCCCGCACTGTGACGTGCGCTGGGCGTGACGGTCGCGTCCAGCCAATGCCGTAAGGCTTCCGGCCGGGCGGCGGAAGCAAAGAGCATATCGGGCGGAATGGCACCTTGCACCGCACGCAGGATCGGCGCGCTGGGGTTTAGTTCGGTAAGCTGCGCCTCCAGGGCTGAGGTATCTGGCGCGAGATCAGTTTTACTGAGCAGCAGCCGATCCGCGAGCATCGCCTGCTGCGTGGCTTCAGGATGTCGGGCGATGGTCTCACCGCCGAGCAGCGCATCCACCACCGTCACCACCGCCTCAACACGATGGCTCTCCGCAATGGTCGGGTCCACCAAAAGCGTGTGCAAAATAGGCGCAGGATCAGCCAGGCCCGAGGTTTCGATCAGCACGCGATGATAAGTCACGGCACCCGATCTGCGCCGCGCCGCAAGGTCTATCAGCGTGCGCGCCAAATCGCCGCGTGTGGTGCAGCAAAGGCAGCCATTGGCTAGGCCAAGAAGGTTCTCTTCTGAGGTTTCGAGCAATTCATGATCAAGGCCGATATCGCCCCATTCATTCACAATCACCGCGCTGCCCGCATAGGCGGGATCACGCAGTACGGCGCGCAGCAGCGTGGTCTTGCCGCTGCCGAGAAAGCCGGTGATGACCGAGACAGGAATCACGATGGCGCCGCAACCCGCGCGCGCGCCGGTTCCGCGCTGGTCGCGTTCAGCGCGTAACGCAGGCTGCGCAGTAGCCCCAGCATCGAAGCCGCAGGGCGCCGCCGGGCTTCGCTGATCAGCCACCAACGCATCGGCGCTTCTTCCGGCAGGGCTGGCGCGACATGCAGCACCAGATCACCGGCGGTGATTCTTACGCCCGCATCAGCAATATCCACGCGCCCAGCCACGCCCCAAAGCGTCAGGCTATCGGCGATCAGGGCGCGCAGCGCGGGTGGTTTCATACGGCGGGCGCGTTGCGGATTTCCTGCGCAATGCGGCGGGGTAGCCATTTTCCGCCGGCGGCATCACCCACCCAGCGATCATTTTCCACCATGATCCTGCCGCGCAGAATGGTCATGGCAGGCCAGGCATCCACCTGGCGCCCTTCCCAGGGCGTATAATCGCTTTCATGCAGCGCTTCCGCGCGCACCATGCGCTTCAGCTTCGGATCAAGGATGCAGATATCCGCATCCGCGCCGGCAGCAATCGCCCCCTTGCGCGGATACATGCCCATGATCTTCGCCGCATTGGTGGAAACGGCATCCACAAATTGCCGAAGCGTAAAGCCACGCTTGCCGACCATTTCCGTGTACATGACCGCAACGCGCGGCTCCACGCCCGAATTGCCGCCGGTTGTATCATCCACGCGCTTGCCTTGCGTTTTCACTGCCAAGGAACAGCAAAGTTCATCGGTAGCAACACAGGAAATGGACCCATCACGCGCGCCGGCCCAAAGCTCATCCTGATCCGCCTGGGATTTCAGCGATGGGTAGGTGTGATACATCTGCCCATTCGGCCGCTTATAATCCTCGCTGGTATAGAGCATGTATTGGTGCAGCGATTCACCATAAATCGGCAGGCCCTTGGCGCGGGCATCGCGGATCGCCCGCACGCCATTGCCGGCGGACACATGCATCATATAAAGCGCCGTCCCCGGCACATGTTCTGCCAAGCGCATGACGCGGCGGAAGGAAAGGTCTTCCGAAAGCGTATTATGTACCTCCGCCATATTCTCAAACCCTGCGCGGTTTTCGCGGAAGACCTTGGCGTACATATGCATGACAATGTCATTGTCTTCGGCATGGATCACGCCAAGCCCGCCCTTGCGCGATAGTACCTGAAACACTTCCCAGATATCGCCAAAATCCACCATGCGGCCCTTACGCGATGGCGTGATATCCGTCGTGAAGATTTTCGTGGTGGCGTGGCCAGCTTCAATCGCCTCCCCCAATTGCGCAGGGATATCGGGCGGCAGATCGCCTTCCACCATGATATGATAGGCGTAATCGCAAGGGCAGCCATCCGCCTTCCATGCGGCTTCACGTTCCGCAATGGCGCCTTCGATGGTTTTGCCATGGGTCCAGCGCACAAAATCCAGAATGCTGGTGGTACCGCCATGCAGCGCAGCGCGGCCCACCACGGAAGCGCCCTGGGTTTGATCGAGCTTTCCATCCGGCCCAGGAATCGGCCAAAGGCAATGCGTATGCGGGTCAATGCCACCTGGCATGACAATGCTGTCGCCTGCATCCACCACGCGTACGCCAGGCGGCACGGGCAGGCTGCCCGGCGCGGCAATGGCGACGATCTTTTCGCCGGCAATGCCGATTTCCGCCGGGCCGATAGAATACGGCGTGACGACGCAATTGCCCCTGATCACAAGGTCCATGATCATATCTCCATCACTGCGCTATCTTAAGCTCAGGCAATCAGCATAAAACCAAAAACGGCTTGAGCGCGAATCGACCCAAGACATCCCTATCCAAGCTGCATTACCGAGGGCTTGCCGCTGTCCCTGCAGGGGCGCGCGAAATCCGCGCCATATCGGTTTCCGTTACGATGATACGCTCGCCCACTTGCAAACCCAGTTCGTTGGTTTGGGCGATTACCCTCTCGCCGCCAAAATCGGGGCGGATAATGAATTCATAGGCTTCGCCGCGGGTTGCACTTTCTTCAATGGCGCCGCCAAGGACACCACCGGCTACTGCGCCAACCACCGCACCAACGGTGCGGCCACGCCAATCCCCGCCCACTGTGCTGCCAAGAACACCGCCGCCAACGGCCCCTGCAACAGGGCCGATGCCGCTGCGCGTCCCGCTCACTGCCAGCGGGCGCGCAGCAATGATTGTTGCCCAATAAACTGTGCCCTGGCTACCAAGCATACGGCGATCGACAGTCGTATTCGTCGCCGGTGCGCAAGCGGCGATACCGAAGATCAATAGTATCATGGACAGGCGAAGAAGCATCTGCGGGTCTCCTGTATCGGGGCTATCAGTTCGGCATCAGCCCAGCTTGCCAGCAAGTACGGGCCGGAATCGCCGCGCTTTTCACCGTTTTTGACGTTTTCACTTTGGCAGGATTCCAGGGCGCGATTATGGCGGATATTCACGCATCAGGGCGCGGGCAAAAGCACATCCGTACGCCCCATAAGGCGGTATGAGATCAAGCCAAGCCATTCGCGAAAGCCCCATTCAAACTGGCCAAGGCGTTCCGGGAAGGGCGCGTCATAAAGCGCGGCCCAGCTATGGCCAGTGCGGTAATTCACAGGCCATGCGATAATCCCCTGCCAATCAGCCTTGCGGAATACACCCATCGCGCGGGGCATATGGCTGGCCGAGGTCACCAGCAGCCAAACCTCATTTGTTTTCGGCTGAACCAGGTCCCGGGTAAGTACCGCATTCTGATGCGTATTGCGCGCCGCTGCCTCGTAAATCACGCGTGGCCCAGAAAGCCCAAGGCTTTCGAAGAATTGCCGCGCCACATCGGCTTCCGTCAGGCCGCCATGCACCAAGGAACCCTGGCCGCCCGTGAAGACAATGCGCGCCTCCGGAAAACGCCGTGCGAGTGCGACGGCTTCCGTCATGCGTTCGGCGGCGCCATTAATGGCAGGGATGCCGCGTGCATCGGTGATGTTCTGATCCACCGCGCCCCCCAGGACCACAATACCATCAATACGTGCGGGCGCTTCCGCAGGCCGCGGAAAGCGATCTTCCAAAGGCATCAGAATGAATTGGCTGATGGGTGTCGCGATCAGCAGGAAGAAAAAGGCAAGGCAGCAGAGCACGAGCCAGCGGCCCAAGCGACGCCCGCGCCACATCATCGCAAGCCCCATGGCGCCGATCAGCAAGGCTAAATGGCCCGGCCGCGCGGGAAACCAGAGAAGCTTCGAAATTATATAGGCGATATCGGTCATGACAGGGCCCACGCGGCGCGAGAAGTGGCAAAGCAGCGCCGCGCTGGTCTGTCAAGCGAAGCGGCGGCTGGGCAGAGCCAACCCCCGCGCCGCAGCTTCAATTACTTGCGGCCGGTTTCGGTCTTGGCCACTTCATTCACACGCTGTTCGGCAGCCAGAATGGTATTGCGCAATTCGCGCATGAAGGCATTGCCTTTGGGGGTGCGCTGCACCAGCACCGAACGGCGATCCGAAGGGTCAGGCTTGCGCCGTGCAAGATCATGATCACCCAAACGGTCAAGCGCGCGTGTGATGGCCGGCTTGGATACATTCAGCTTCGCCGCCAAGCCACGCACCGTATGCGGGCCATCAGTCAGATAACTGATGAGCATGACGCCAAGCTGGCGGGATGAAAGATCAGTGCCATCGCGCCGCACCAGCGTAACGATGGTTTCTTGCAAAACCCGGATCATGTGCTCCGAGCCATTGTTAGTTGTAGCCATTTTGGTTTCCTTTCTGTGTAACTGACGGGTCTGAATAGTTTTTAGGGACCCTTGGGCGCGACGTTCTTTCTCTCCACCAGCGTGATAAAAAGAAAGCAGTCGTATCGGTAAAGCAGTGTTGCGAATGTGTCATTTCACATTCCCTCTGCTAAATTACGCAACATCGTGAACATGGCACGTGCAGTCTGCGCTTCACCGCCTTCGGGCCTGCCGGGGCGGGTGGCGTCATTCCACGCATAAACATCAAGATGCGCCCAAGGGATGCTTTCCGGTACAAAACGGCGCAGGAATAACGCTGCCGTGATCGCACCCGCCATGGGCTTTTGCGAAACATTGGAAAGATCAGCAAAAGCACTATCCAGCCAAGCATCATATCCATCATGCAAAGGCATGCGCCAAAGCGGGTCCTGCACCGCTTCGCCAGCGCGCGAAAGCGCTTGTGCCAATCTATCATCATTGCTGAAAAGGGCGGGCAAATCGGGGCCAAGCGCAACGCGCGCCGCACCGGTCAGTGTTGCTGCGTCCAGAATCATGGCGGGGCTGTGTTCAGCTGCAAATTGCAACAGATCGCACAAGACCAATCTTCCTTCGGCGTCGGTATTGCCGATTTCAACCCGAACGCCTTTGCGCGTGCGCAAGACATCCATGGGCCGCATCGCATGGCCCGAAACGGCATTCTCCACTGCGCCAATCAACACCAAAAGGCGAACCGGCAGCTTGGCACGCATCACCATTTCTGCCACGGCCAACATCACCGCCGCACCGCCCATATCTTTTTTCATGCGGAGCATGGCGGCAGACGGTTTGATATCAAGGCCGCCTGTATCGAAGCAGACGCCCTTGCCGCAAAGCGCAATCAGCGGGCCAGTGGAATCACCTTCCCAGCGCAGCACGGCAAGATGCGGCGCGCGGGGGCTGCCTGCGCCAACCGCAGCCATACAGGGAAAGCCTTCCGACAAAGCCTGACCTGTGATGATTTCTGCGCGTCCGCCATGCCGTTGCGCCAAGCCGGCCGCCGCTTCCGCCAATTGCTGCGGGCCCAATTCGGCCGCGGGCATATTGATCAGATCGCGCGCGGCGCAGATTGCTTCCGCCATCATGGCCGCATGTTCAGTACCGGCGGGCGGGATCAACTCAGCTGGGGCACGTTCTTGGCGCTTATGTTTCAACCAGCGATAAGCGCCCAAGCGCCATCCTAGAACGGCTTCCGCAGCAGATGCGGCATTTCCAGCAAGGTGCCAGCGGCTTCCAGCGGGCAGGCCCCAGGGCGCCGCGCCAAAATCCCAAGGCGACGCCCGTTGTCCTATCCCCAACACAGCACCCGCCAAGCCCTGCTCACCTGGCAGAAGGGCAATTTCGCCTGGTTTCGCGGTAAAGCCGCAAGCGCGAAGAAAACCGGCCTGCGGCTCAGTGAGCGTTGCAAGAAATGCCCCCAAGGCTGCGGGGCTTGCGGTGTATAAGGGCAGAGAGGCAGGTCCACGAGCGAATTCAGGGTCAACCATCGGATCCTCCGGTCATAGTCGTTCTCATAGAGAAACGTATTGACCTAACCGCGCGACCCGGGAATGACAATCCCATGACCCACCAAAGGCGGGACCTCACCGAAGGGCAGATTGAAGGCGATATTTTAGGCAAATGCCCAAATAATGCGCCACCCGAAAGCCTGCCCACATATACAGTCATTGCTCAGGCTTTATTTTAATTGTTGAGAATGACCGGAAGCCATGCTTAGAATGTATGAGGTCATGCTTACATTCCACAAGCAGTCCAAGATAACAAAGAGTGGTGTAAGGAAATAAGGGTGCCATCGGGAACCAAGCACTTTCAGGTCAACGCGATAGGGGGGGCGAAAATGCACCCCCTTCTGTCCGTTCAATCTCACCTCGCGTCATGCAGTTCGCCTCAGGCATACCAGCCTTGCCAGACACGCCCTGCACGCCAAGCCTCATCCATCCTGATGCTGCAATGGGTGGGCATGTAAGCATGGCCAGCCCCGCGATGACGCAGCCGCCGGCTGCCCAGTGGCGCAGCAATTGCGCGCCTATGGAGCAACGCGCGCGCAAGGACGCAATCCCACCCCCACTCATATTGGAGTCATTCGATAGGTACGAATGGATATGGACTGCGCGCAAATCTCTCTCTTTGGGACGGAGTTTGAAATAAAAATGGTCCGATCGCAGTTTTGTGAATGAAATGGGGCCCTCGGTCAAGCTCTTTTTGCCCTGATTATCTCCAAACGGATCATTTCTGTAGGGTTTTGTTGCTTTTTTGTTAACGGGTCT
>CAMCEP010000079.1 GCA_945873675.1 Asaia bogorensis | reverse complement strand
TGCGGCCGGTGGCAAAAATCTGCTCATAGGCGCCGGGTTCGCGGAGCACCGCCATGGTGGCCAGCCCCGCGACCGAGGCAACAGGGTTGCCGGAAAGCGTGCCGATCTGGGTCAGGAAGCGGTCTTCGCCCACCTGGGCCTTGTCAAACTGGGCCATGATATCCGCGCGTCCGCCCAAGGCCGCCAACGGAAAGCCGCCGCCGATGATCTTGCCCATGGTGCAGATATCGGGCGTCACGCCATAATATTCCTGCGCGCCGCCATAGGCGAAGCGAAAGCCGGTTACGACCTCATCAAAAATCAGCGGAATGCCAAGCCGCGCGGTGACTTCGCGGATCGCTTGCAGAAAGCCGGGCTTGGGCGGGATCAGGCGCTGGAAGGGTTCCATGATCACGCCGCCAATCTCATCATGCCGCGCTTCAATCAGCCGCACCGCCGCTTCAATGTCATTGAAGGGCGCGACCAGAACTTCACCGCGCACGCTATCTGGAATGCCCGGCGTATCCGGCACGGCTTCGGGGAAATTCGCAAGCTTTTTGGGCGCCAGGCTCATCAGCCCCCAATCGCTCATGCCGTGATAGCCGCCTTCGAATTTCACAATCTTCGGGCGTTGGCGATAGGCGCGCGCAAGCCGCATGGCGTAAAGATCAGCCTCAGACCCGGATGAGACAAAGCGCACCTGCTCCACACAGGGCATGGCATCCACAATGGCGGCGGCGAGGCGAATGCCGTGTTCGTTATTGGCAAAGAAAGTGGTGCCCAGCGGCACCTGCGCCAGTACTGCTTCCGTCACTTTCGGGTGGTTATGGCCGATATACATCGGGCCACTGCCGAGCAGGTAATCAATATATTCGCGCCCTGATACATCCCAAACATGGGCGCCACGGCCCTCGCGCAGGATCACCTCGGCCGGAAAATTGCCGAAATGCCCGCCCGGCAGCACCCGCTTGGCAAGAGCATGCAATTCCTGTTCGTCGGTGGAAGGGGCGATGCTGGACATGGCGCAGGTTCCTCAAGCGGTGTTGTCGGAAGGCTAGGATATTATGGCCGCAAATGAAAACACCCGATCGGGTAGTTGTTTCTATTGCGCGAGCGGCGGGCGGAGATGCGCCCAGGGGCGGGCTTCCTCAAACGCGGCGCTTGCTTGCAGCACGCCCAGATCATCAAAGCGACGCCCGACGATTTGTAGGCCAACGGGCAGGCCCGCAGGGGTGAAGCCGCAGGGCAGGCTCGCGGCCGGGCTGCCGGACCAGTTGAAGGGATAGGAGAATTCCGCCCACATCAGCCAATCCCAATCATGCTGTGGCCAATGCGCCGGTTGCAGGCGATTGGCGGGGAAGGCCGCGACACTCACGGCGGGGGTCAGCAGGAAATCATAGCCTTCCATGAAATCATGGATCTGCTGCACGTAATCAAAGCGCCGCGTGCGCATTTGCATGAATTGCGCCGTGGTGACATTGGCGTTGTCGCGCAGCATGGCGACAAAGCCAGGGTCCATGCGGTTCGCGTATTGCGGCAGATATTCGGCGCGGCCCGCATAGACCGCCGGCCAGAAGAAGCGGATCAGCTCTGGCCCCAGCTTTCCCCAGGCGGGTGAGACTTCTTCGATGATGGCACCCATATCCTCAAAAACGTGGATGGCGCGGGCGACGGCTTCGGCCACTTCCGGGTCCACACGCGCATGCCCAAGATCGGGCGAATAGGCGATGCGTTTGCCGCGCATGGAAGCTGCCTTCAATTGCCCGGCATAATGCTGTGGCGGTGCTTCCAGTGAGGTGTAATCCCAAGGATGCGGGCCGGCCATGGCTTCTGTCATCAGCGCGGCATCTTCGACGCTCCGCGTCAGCGGGCCGATATGGGTTGCGAGTTCATTATTGGACATAGGCCAGCTTGCGACCCGGCCATGGGTTGGCTTGAAGCCATAAACGCCGGAAAAATGCGCCGGCATGCGGATGGACCCCGCACCATCGCCGCCCTGATGCAAGGGCCCATAGCCGCACGCCGCGCCAACGCCGGCGCCAGAAGATGACGCGCCGGCATTCAGCCCATGACCCCAGGGATTATGCGTAATGCCGGAAATCGGTGCCTCACTGACACCTTTCCAGCCCCATTCGGCAGCGGAAGTTGTTTTGCCGAGCATCATGCCGCCGGCAGCGTAAAGCCGGCTGACGCAGGGCGCATCTACATCCGGAATGTTGCCTTGCGTGACGGCGGAAGCGAAATCCGTCTGCACGCCCTTGGTGTGTTGCAAATCCTTGATGGTAAAAGGAATTCCTTCCAATAGGCGTGGTTTTTCGCGCTGCATGAACACGGTTTCGGAACGCTTCGCGGCGGCGAGTGCGATTTCTGGCGTGAGCCGCATCATGGCATTCACGCGCGGTTCGATGCGTTCAACGCGCGCAAGGATGGCCTGCACAACTTCAACCGGGGAAAGCTTGCGGTTGCGGTAGGCCGCCATCAGGTCACGCACACCAAGAAAGCCGATATCATCCGGGTTCATGTCGCTGCCTCCGCGCTTTAGTTTGATTTGCCTTTCGGCAAAGACTGCAACGGGGCGGCTTGGCGGGCAATGGTGATTTGCCTTGACGCTGAAGGGCAGCGCGCCATAGCCTTTTGGAAACCCTGTGGAGGAAACGAAAGATGCTCCGTCGAAATCTTTTGGCGGCCTCGGCTGCGGCTTTGGCCGCGCCGCGCCTTGGTGCAGCGCAAGGTCAACCGGGGCGGCGCGTTTTGCGCTTTGTGCCGCAGGCCGATCTGGCGCTGCTGGACCCGATCCACTCGGTTGCTTTCGTCAGCCGCAACCATGCGATGATGGTCTATGACACGCTTTATGGTTGGGACGCCGAATTGCGTGCGCGCCCGCAAATGGCCGAAGGGCACACCATCAGCAATGATGGCCGCGAATGGCGCATCCGCCTGCGTGAGGGGCTGCGCTTTCATGATGGCGAACCCGTGCGCGCGCAGGATTGCGCCGCTTCCATCCGCCGCTGGGCGACGCGTGATGCCTTTGGCCAGGCGCTTTGGGCGGTAACCGATGAATGCGGTGCTGCGGATGATCGCACCATCCTGATCCGCCTAAAGCAGCCCTTCCCGCTTTTGGCCGATGCGCTGGCCAAGGTTGGCACGCATCTTTGTGTGATGATGCCGGAACGCCACGCGAATTTGCCATCTTCGCAGGCGGTGCCGGAGATGATCGGGTCTGGCCCCTTCCGTTATGTGGCCAGTGAACGCCTGCCGGGCAGCCGCAATGTCTATGCCAAGAATGAGGCTTACGTGCCGCGCCAGGAAGCCGCTTCCTATATGGCGGGCGGCAAGCAGGTGCATTTTGATCGCGTGGAATGGCTGACCATTCCGGATGGCGCCACCGCTTCGGCCGCGCTGCAACGGGGTGAGGTGGATTGGTGGGAATTGCCGGCGATTGACCTGGTGCCTCAGCTTCGCCGCGCGCGTGGCCTTAAGGTCGAAATCCTGGATCCGAATGGATCGATCGGTTTCCTCCGGCCCAATCACCTCAACCCGCCGCTCGATAATCCGGCGATCCGGCGCGCCATTCTGCGCGGCATTGTGCAGCGGGATTTCATGACTGCGGCGGGCAGCACGGATGAATCGCTCTGGCGCGTGCCCTATGGCTTCTTCGTGCCGAGTTCCATCATGGCAAGCGATGAGGGCATGGATGCCTTCCGCAACCCGACCAGCGTTGCCGATACGCGCCGCGCTTTGCAGGAAGCCGGCTATCGCGGGGAGAAGATCAACCTGCTGGCGGCAACCGATTTCCCCGTGATCAATGCCATGAGCGAGGTGGCGGGGGATTATCTGCGCCGGATCGGGATCAATCTTGATTATGTCGCCACCGATTGGGGTACCGTCACCTCACGCATCCTGAACCAGAACCCGGTTGACCAGGGCGGCTGGAATTTCATGGTGAGCTGGACCGCGGGGAGCGCGCAGGTAAACCCGGCGGCGAATAACCTGATCCGTGGCCATGGGCGGAGTGCCATTTTCGGCTGGCCATCCGTGCCGGAATTGGAAACGCTCCGCAATGCGTGGTTTGCAGCACCCGATGATGCGGCGCGCGCGGCCATTGGCCGGCAGATGCAGCGCGTGAGCTTTGATCAGGTGCCCTATATTCCGCTTGGGCAGTTCTTCTCGCCCACTGCGATGCGCGCTGACCTGACTGGGATGCTGCAAGGGGTGGCGCTGTTCTATAATATCCGGCGGGGGTAAGGCGCTGCCACAGCATTGACCTGCTATGCGGCGGCGCGGCACAATGGTTTTATGATTCAACGCGCATTTCTGGCAGGTTTTATCGGGCTGTGCTTCGGCACAGCCGCCTTCGCGCAAAAACCACCGGCGGCAGCGCCGGCCCCAAACCCGCGCGCGGCGCTGCCCAGTGAAAAACCCCCGCCCCTGCCCCGCCAAGGCGCTGGGGCAGAACTGCCGCGCGACAAGCCACCGCCGCTCGCACCTGGTGAACGCGCCGCACGCCGCGCGGTTTCTTCCGGCACGGGGTTTGTGGTGGCAGCACGGCGGATCATGACCAATCATCACGTAATTGATGGCTGCGCCGAGGTTGCGGCGCGCCTGCCGGATGGGCGCGAATTGCCGGCGCGCGTTATGGCAAGCGATGCAACGCGTGACCTCGCTTTGCTCAGCACCGAAGCAGAGGCCGGGCCGATCCTGCCCTTCCGTAGTGCTGCCACCTATCGCCGTGGCGAAGGCGTGGTGACTTACGGTTTCCCCTTGGCGGGTTTGCTTTCATCCGGCCCCACGCTGACCACCGGAGAGGTGTCGGCCCTTGCCGGGCTTGCCGATAATCAGCGCCATCTTCAGATCAGCGCGCCGGTGCAGCCGGGCAATTCCGGCGGGCCGCTTTTGGATATGCGCGGTCAGGTGATTGGCGTTGTGGTTTCAAAGCTGAATGCCGGGCAGGTTGCGCGGCAGACGGGCGATATTCCGCAGAATGTGAATTTCGCCGTGAAGCACACGGAAGCTTTGGAGTTCCTGCGTGAACAGAATGTCACGGTGACGCAAGGGCCTGCTGCTGATGCACCCCGCGCTGCCGATGCGGTGGGTGAGGTCGCGCATCCTTCAACGCTGTTTCTGCGTTGTTTGAAGTGACGCTGCGTTAAGCCTCGCGCCATGCCGGTGCATGGCTACCGAGCGGCATGGCCGGCAAATCCCAGCGCGTTGGTGTGGCCTGCAAGCGCGCAGCATGGCGCGTGGCGCGCATGGGGCCGAAGCCGCTGTCACTTTCTTCCAAGGCTGCGTCAATTTCAGCAGGCGTGAGGCCCGGCGCAGACAAGCCCGCATCCAAGCGGCCAAGGCGCTTGATCCATTCCCCTGTACCGGCAAGCGAGACACGCACAAGCCAGGAACCGCCTTCCTCTGCGCGCCGCAACAAGGCAGCCATGGCGCCGAAAGCGAGCAAATAGCCCGAAGCATGATCCAAAGCCTGGCAGGGCAAGGGGCGCGGCTTGGCTTCCCCGGCCGCAACAGCTTCGGCATCATTCATGCCATTGGTATTTTGCACGAGTGAATCAAAACCGCGCCGCGCCGCCCAGGGGCCAAGATGGCCATAGGCGGAAAGCGAGACACAGATGATGCCGGAATTGAGCGCCGCGAGGGCTTCTGGCGCGAAGCCATGGCCAGCAATGGCACCAGGGCGGTAGCCTTGCAGAAAAATATCGGCGCTGACGGCCAAATCACGCAATCGCGTGCGATCAGCGGGCGCGCGCAAATCAAGTGAAGCGGTTCTTTTACCGCGCCCGGTATCCATCACCAATTCATCAAAGCTTGGCAAATGCGCGGCGCTGATATGCAAAACATCAGCGCCATGCGCGGCCAATGTGCGGCCCGCGACCGGCCCGGCAATGACGCGCGTGAGGTCAAGTACGCGGAGGCCACTGAGGGGGCGCGCCGCGGCGGGCGGCAAAGGGATGGGCGGCGCATCAGCGATTTTCTCGATCAGCACAGGCGGCAGGCTGGCCGCCGCCTGACCTTGGGGTGAGGATTCCCATTCGGCCAGGCTGCGCGTCATGGTCACCACCAGCCCCGCTTGCGCTGCCGCCGCTTCGAAATCCGCCGCGCGCCAGGTGCTGAGTGCCGCAGCGACTGCGGCGCGATCATGCGCGACATTCCCAAGCAAGCGCAGCACGCCATCGCGGTGATGCGGGAAGTTGGTGTGCAGCCGTACCCAACGCCCATCGCCGCATTGATAAAGCCCCGCAATCGCATCCCAGCGCGCGCCAGCGGGCCGGCCTGCGATGCTGAGCCAATGTTCGGAGCGAAACTCAATCGCGGCATCACGCATATCCACCGCAACGCGCTGCGCCGCACCACCACGCCGCTGATGGATCATCGCGGCTGCAAGCCCCGTCGCTGCGATGCTTGTCTGCGCCGCCGCATCCACCCGAAAGCTGGATGGCTGGATGGGCTCCGCGCCGGGCAGGCTGATCTGCGAAAGCGCGGCAGGATCAAGCGCGGCGTGTTGCCACAATGCGCCGAGGATGTCGGATGGGCTTGGGTTCATGGCACAAGCTTTCACCGGCAGCGCCACCAGGTCCAGCCCCTAGTGGTGCAATTAATGCTGACCTTTCCCAAGGCAAAACTGCCCCCGCGCACCACTAGGTTCTTATTTGGTGGGCCGATTCACGCTGCTGTTGGGAACCAACAGCAGCGACCGGACCACTAGCTTGCCCACCAGCCAGCCAAAGCCCTACCCTTCGCCCGCTTGAAAAGGGTTTTCGCATGTCACCTTTGGCCGGTATCCGGGTTGTTGAAATTGCACAGAATCTGGCGGGGCCCTTTGCGGGCCAGATCCTCGCCATGCTGGGGGCCGAGGTGATCAAGCTGGAACGCCCCGAAGGCGGCGATGATGCGCGCGGCTGGGGGCCACCAATGCATGAAGGCACGGCCACCACCTTCATCGCTGTCAATCGCGGCAAAAGATCGCTCAGTCTTGATCTCCGCAATGATGCCGACCGCGCTTTGCTGATGGACCTGCTGAGTGAGGCGGATGTGGTCGTGCAGAATATGCGGCCCGGCGCGCTGGAAGATTTGGGGCTGGGTGGGGCGGCACTCACCGCGCGCTTTCCGCAGTTGATCTATGCCTCGCTGGGTGCCTTTGGCGCGGTGGGGCCGAAAGCGCTGCACCCAGGCTATGAGCCGATCCTGCAAGGCTATTCGGGCCTGATGATGATGAATGGCGCGGAAGGCGGGCCACCCACGCGCAGTGGCGTGCAGATACTGGACCTTGGCACCGGCATGTGGGCGGCGATTGGCATTCTGGCCGCGATTGAACGGCGCCACAGCACCGGCAAGGGCGGGGTGGTTGATACATCGCTGCTGGAAACGGCGCTTGGCTGGATGGGGCCGCATTTCGCGGGCTTCACGGTTTCAGGCCGCCCGCCGCCGCGCAATCTTTCGGGCAATCCGAATACGGTGGTGTTCCAATCTTTTGAAACGGCAACCGCGCCGGTGATGGTGGCGGCGGCCAATGATCGGCTGTTTCGCAAATTATGCGACGCCATGGGGCTTTCTGAACTTGGCAGTGATGAGCGCTTTGCCAGCAATCGGCTCCGCGTTGCGAACAAGGCCGCGCTGATGGCGGTGATGGAACCGGCCTTTCGCGCACGCCCGGCCGAGGCATGGTTGCCGCTTTTGGAAGCCGCCGGCATTCCTTGCGGGCCCATCAATACCATGCGCGAAATCGCGGTGGACGCTCAGGTGGAAGCGCTTGGCATTGTCGCCCCCGTGCCAGGCCTGCCGGTGCGCGCTATTGGCCTGCCGATCAGTTTTGAAGGTGAGCGCCCACAGCCAGCGCGCGGCGTGCCGGCCGCCGGTGAGGATAGTGACGATATCCGCGCGGGCTTGCGCTGGGCGCCGCGATAGCGCCCCGCTTCTTCAGCCTTCTTCTTCCATAGCAATCACACGCGCCGGCGCGCCATCACTATCCGGAATGCGAATAGGCAAGGCGACAATTTGATTTCGCGCCTGGTGCAGCGCGCCCATATTGCGCAGATATTCGAACATGATGATGCCCTGCTTCAGCAAGTGATAATGCGTCACATGTTCTGGCAAGGGCGGGCGCTTTTCGCCGGTCAGAAAAAAGCGAATGCAGTAATCCTGAGGAAAATCAAAGCCGACAGCCTTGATGCCGCGCTCACGCAGCCAGATTGCTGCCTCTGCCGTCATCCAGGGCGCCTGCAGCCAGAATTCCGGCGTGTTGATATCTGCCCTTTCATCCCAGCGCGCACGGATCAGCGCAATATCACCCGCCTGCAAATGCGCACCTGCGGCCGCCAAGGCTTCGCCGCTGATCGGGCTATTGGCCGGCACATGGGAAATATCCACAACCGCACCAGGACCCACCGTCATGTCGAGCGTAATGGCATCCGTTGTGAAACCATCCGGGTCCACATGGCGGGGGCTATCCATATGCGTGAAGGCATGCAGGTTCCAGCCGGCCCAAGTGGCTTGCCCCGCGCCGGTATCATGGCTTTTCAAAAGCTTTCTTTCCACATCCCAGCGGAAATGGCCGGTCTGCACCGGCGTTGAAAGATCAATCAATCGGGTCATGACGATGCCCTTCAGGTTCAACTTGTGCGACGTGTGATGAAATCCAGCGCTGCCTGCGCGCAGATTTCAGGATGGGTTGCGGCGACGTGATAGGAATCGCCCGGCACCACCATCAATTCCGATCCCTTGATGGTTTTCTGCCAGGCGCGTACCGCTTCAACCGAACCAAGCCCGCTACCATCTGTCGTGATCACCAGGCTTGGGCAGGCAATGCGCGGCAGATCAGCCCAGACATCAATGCCCGGCACGGAACGGATGAAGCCAAGCTGGGTTGAAAGCGCGGTCGCACCCATCAGCTTCGCCCAGCCTTCCTTCATTGCGTCACTTGCCGCACTGCCAAGCCGCCCATCCATGGTCCAGCGCGCCCAGCTTTCCACACCCTCAGTCTCGATCCGCTCCACCCAGGAAGCGGCGCGATCACCAAGCGATTCAGTGCCCGAAACAAGTCCACCCACCACGACAAGGGAAGCGACGCGATCCGCATGGCGCGCCGCGAGACGCAGCGAGATAGGGCAGGCGATCTTGGCGCCAATAACATGAAAGCGCCTGATACCCAGATGATCCATTAGGGCAATGAAATCGCCGATGATCCCATCCACCGACCAGGGGTGATTGATGGGCATGGGGGTGGAACGCCCAAAGCCGCGCATATCTGGGCGAATGATGCGAAACCGCCGGCCCATCATCGGCATCCAGCCATTCCAGGCCTCACCGCTTTCAGCATTGCCATGCAGCATCAGCAGGGCTTCGGGGTTATCCCAGGCATCGGCGAAGCAATCATCGCGATAGAAAATCTCAGCACCCTGATCGGGCGAAAAAACCGGCATTGGATCATCCCTCCCTATTCAGGCCGAATGCCGGCATTGCGAATGACGCCTGCCCATTTTTCAATATCAGCCGTGATGCGGGCCGCGAAAGCCTCCCGCGAGGCGGGTGCGGGATCGGCGCCTTGCTCACGCAGTTTTCGTTGCATCTCAGGCTCATTCAATATGGCGACGATCTCGCGATTGAGACGATCGAGAATGGGCTGCGGGGTGGCGGCTGGGGCCAGAATGCCGTTCCAGCCGACACATTCAAAACCGGTCACTCCTGCCTCATGCATGGTGGGTGTGTCCGGCAAGGCAGTTGAACGCGTGAGCGATGTCACCGCAAGCCCGCGCAAGCGCCCTTCGCGGATATGCGGCAGGCCGGTGATGGGCGGGTCAAAAAACATCGAGACATCGCCACGCAGCAGCGCCGTATGCGCATCCGGCACGCTGCGATAGGGCACATGGGTCAATTCGATATTCGCCATGGAACGGAATAATTCCCCGGCCAAATGCCCAAGACTGCCTGTACCAACAGAAGCAAAGGTCAGCCTTTCGCGCCGCGACAGCGCGATGACATCGCCAACCGATTGCGCCGGCAGCGATGCCGGCACCAAAAGCACCGAAGTCACCGTAGTGACGGTGGTGATGGGCGCGAAATCCTTGACCGTATCGTAGGGCAGCCTTGCGCGCAGGCTTGGGTTCACAGGATGGCTTGGAAAGACCATCAGCAGCGTATGGCCATCTGGTTCCGCGCGCGCCACGGCTTCCGTGCCGATAATACCCCCGGCACCGGGGCGGTTCTCCACAATCACCTGCCCGCCAAGCCGCGCGGCCAAACGTTCGGCCACCAAACGCGCCAGCACATCGGTGATGCCGCCCGCACCGGTCGGCACGATGATCCGCACCGCGCGTGCTGGATAGGCTTGCGCATTGGCCGCCCAAGGCAATACCGCGAGTGCTCCGCCCAAGGCCAATGCGCCACGACGTGTTGAGACCATGGGTCGCTCCCCCTTTTTTCCTTTGGGGGTCAGGCTAACCCTTTTCCTGCACAACGGGAACCGGGCCTTGCTACTCCCACAGGCGCTCAATCTCCACCGCGCGTTGTTCGATGGCAGCGCGGCGCTTCAGCTTCATGGTGGGCGTCAG
>CAMCEP010000078.1 GCA_945873675.1 Asaia bogorensis | reverse complement strand
TGGCGCCTTCGCCATCTTCGCTGGGGGTGGTGCGTCCGACCGCCCATTTTTGCATGGCGGGTTCATCCACGATGCGGTTGGCGGTGGCCGCACCCAGCCCCTTCACGGCGCCGATGCGCTTGCGTTCCTTGGCCGCGATGGCGCGGGCGAGTTCGGCGGGGGTAAGGCCGGATAGGACGAGCAGGGCTTTTTGTGGGCCCACGGTTTTAACTTCGATCAGCGCCAGGAAGGCGTCGCGTTCTGTGGCGTCGGCGAAGCCGAATAGGGTGATGGCGTCTTGCCTGAGGTGGGTTTCGACCAGCACGCGCTGCGGCCCTTCGCGGGCCGAGAGGGCATCGAGCGTTTTGCGGGAGCAGGAAAGCAGGTAGCCAACGCCGTTCACATCCAGGATGCAGCCGCTTTCATGGGTGCTGTCCAGCCGACCGGTGAGTTTGCCGATCATGCGGTCGCATAACCTTTTGCAAGCATTTTCTTGGTGTGCCGGTGATGCGCGTGGCAGATGGCGATGGCGAGAGCATCTGCGGCATCAGCGCGGCGGAAGGCAACGCCGGGCAGCAAATGGCGCACCATGGCTTGCACTTGTTCCTTGGCGGCGTGGCCATTGCCGACCACGGCGCGCTTCACTTCCATGGCGCCATATTCCGCGACTGGCAGGCCGGCCAGGCGCGGCGCCAGCATGACCACGCCGCGCGCCTGGCCGAGTTTCAACGCGCTGTCCGGGTTGCGTGCGACATAGGTGTTTTCGACGGCCGCTTCATCCGGTTGGAAATTGGCGAAGGTTTCTGCCAGGCCCTGATGCAGGATCAGCAGCCGATCGCCGAGTGCATCGCGGGCGGAGGTAGAGACAACGCCTTCGGCCACAAAGCGCAGCCGATAGCCATCGGATTCAATCAGCCCCCAGCCGGTATGCTGAAGGCCGGGATCAAGCCCGAGGATGCGAATCGTGCGCGCAGACATGACCTCAGACTAGCAGATCCCACCCGCCATGGCTTCCCGCTGGGTGGGGGGGGCCGGGAAGCTGAGCAAAGCTTCCCGGACCATCTATCAGCCCCAGCGCCGCCCTTTTGCGGGCTGCGCCAATTCAGCGGCGCGCAGCGCGAGCCGCCCATGGATCTCATCAAGCTTAAGGCCCTGGCGCAGTACCGGCAGGCAGGCTTGATCGTCGTATTGACCCTTTGAGCGACCAGCTTCGAAATCCAGGAACAGCCCGGTCATTGCTGTGTTGTTGAAGGCGTCGCGATTGCCATCATCCAAATAGCTTTCAGACCATGTGCCTTCAGACAGCAGCAAGCCATGCGCTTCCAGTTCAAGGTGGAAGTAGCGCACGCACTTGCACCAGACTTCCTGGATGATGCTGCTGCCATTCACAAGGTGCTTCGCCGGGATCAGATGCCCATCCACTTCCATCGCGTGATCCGGGCTGACCCGCAGGTCCCGCGCCGGCATGCCGGGGGCGATGGCGCCGGCCTTGATCAGAATGGGCGCGGTCTTTGCTGCCATGGCCGCATTGCGCGGCACGGCGACATCCATGAAGCCCACCCAACGGAGCGCTTCAAACCCTGCCTGACCATCGCGCATGGCGAGCACCATGTCCCCGGCGCGGAGGTTTTCCACCGCATCTTCGCCATTGGGTGTCACGATCCGCGTGCCTTCGGCAAAGCAGACAACGTTTTCCCAGCCCTGGGTGTAGATGATGGTGCCATCTTCGCGCTCGAAATTGATCCAGTCATTACCTGTATCAGGCGCTTTTACGTTCCAACCTACGCCCAGCGTCAGTGTATCACTGCCACCGCCACCAATCAGCGTCTGATTGCCGAAGTCATAGGCCACCAAATAGGTGTAGCTGTCACCCCCGGCGCCGAAATCCAGATAATCACCGTCGACAGTACCACCACCACCGGAAAGGATATCAGCGCCAGCGCCGCCATACAGGGTATTCGCATCCGCGTTGCCGGTCAGCGTATCGTCGTAGTTTGACCCGATAAGTCCTTCGATGCTGGTAAGCCCATCGGTACCGGCCCCGCCAATAACGTTGCCGCTTGTAAGATTGGCATCAACACCGCCAGCCGCATCCTGATAACTTGCGAAGTCATTGCCTTCACCGCCATACAGGAGATCGTCACCCGCGCCGCCATCCAGCGTGTCATTGCCGGCGCCGCCGTCAAGTTCATCGTTACCCGCGCCGCCATTCAGCGTGTCATCGCCGTCGCCGCTGGTAAGTTGATCGTCACCCGCATCACCCAGCACCGTATGATTGAACGCGCCGCTGGTGATGAATACTGTATCATTCCCTGAACCGCCATCTACCCACAGGCCACCAGGGTTACCGTAATAGGACAAAGTAAAATCATCGTCGTCTTCGTTACCATAAATAGTAACGTCCCCGTTGACCGAGGCATCAATAAAATCGTTACCAGCACCGCCATAAACTAAATCCCTAATACCGTCGACGCCGGGGATGATGGTATCATTACCTGTGCCGCCATCCAGCGTGTCCTCGCCATAGTCGCCATCAATAAAGTCATTGCCGGCATTGCCGAAAACGGAGTCGTTGCCATAGTTTGCAGAAGGGTCGTCGCCAGCCCCCGGCCAAGTATCATTGCCTGGACCTAGATTTAGATTGACACCACCGCTCATCGCAACATCTTCTTCTCAACCGCCAAACCCTAAGACGGCCCCAACCCCAAAAAGTTCACACAAGCCATTGCCTAAAACGCTCCAGGTAATGCTCGGTGATACGCCAAAGAGCTTTCGGAATGGCTAAAATCTCTTTCTGGCAGTGAATATCCTTTCTGATAGACACATTATTTGTTCCAAACGGCACAATAGATTTCTTCACGCTTGGGCGCTCAAGATTCAAGAACCTTTAATTTCAATATCCGCATTAAAACCTAAAGGTTAATATTCCATATTATACACAACCCTCGGTTGTTATTCGACTACCCCCTCCCCCTGTATTGATGGGCGCAGGGAAGGATTCGGCCATGCAGAACAAGCGGCCTTTCAGCCCCGCGCCGCCACCACCGCCAGAATCGCCTGCGCCGCCGCCGCCTGGCTTGGTTCAATCACCGGCACGCCACAGGCATCCTCAGCCGCCGCGCGGTGATGCGCCATGCCGGCGCAGCCCAGAATCACGGCCTCAGCCCCCAAGGCCACCAATTCACGCGCCACCTGCTGAATGCGCGCGCGCGGCGCCACCGGGTCTGTCAGCACTTCCATATCCAGATTAAGCGCGATGGAAGCCACCATCCGCGCTTCCGCCCCCATGCTTTGCAAAACCCGGCGCTGGCGCGGCTTGGATTTGTCGGTAAAGGCAATCATGCCGAAATTCTCGGCACGGTTCAGCGCGGCGGCGATGGAACAGCGCAAGGGGCCGAAAACCGGCTTGTCCGTCACCATCCGCACCGCTTCAATCGCCGGGTCGGACACGCAGCCTATAATATAAGCGTCGGCGGCTTCGGCCGCGACACGGCGGCAAAGCGGTTCGGCCACGCCGTACCAATCCCGCCAGGTCACAATCGCGGGGGGGCCTTCTTCCAGGCGGGTTACGTCTATCCGCGGCAGGCCAGGGGCGGCGAAGGGGGCAACGGCGGCGGCAATGCCCTGGGTGCAGCTTATGCTGCAATTCGGGTTGATCAGCAGGATACGTTCATTCATGCGGGCTATCCTGAACCCAGCCGGAAGTGCGCGGCAAGCCATGCTTGATCAGGGCGGGCTTCGGGCTTAACGCTCCGCTGCAACACGCCGCGCCTGAGCGGCACTGATTGGAACAAGAATGCGTTGGGAACCGGATCGCACGCCGCCTGCTTTGCCCTATCAGCCGCCCGGCACGCGGGATGGCTTGGTCCGTGGGCTTAAGGGGCTTTGCCCGGTCTGCGGCAAGGGCCGGCTTTTCGCGGGCTATCTGCGCGTGGCCGAGGTTTGCGAAAGCTGTGCTGCGCCGCTTGGCCGGCTGCGTGCGGATGATGCGCCGCCCTATTTCACCATACTGATCACGGGGCATGTGCTGGTGCCGGGCGTTTTATGGATCGAAAAGGCCTATATGCCGCCAATCTGGCTGCATATGGTGATCTGGCTGCCGCTGTTCACTATTATCTGCACGCTGCTGCTGCGGCCCATCAAGGGTGCCGTGATTGGCTGGATGATGCGCCTTGGCATGACGGGCGATGAAGGCGGCGTGGTGCTGCCGGGTGGCAAGCGGGATGCCTGAACAGCGCCTGATCCGCGTTGAATTGCCTGAAGAAGCGCCGGCCCCTTCCGCCTATGCGGAAGCCGATCGGCGCCAGGCGATTGCGGATTTGCTGCACCATAACCGCTTTGACCCCGTGGGCCAGTTGCCCGGGCCTTATGTGCTGGGGCTTGCAGTGCGCGAAGGCCGGCTGGTGTTTGATATCCGCAATGCAGCAAATGAGACGCTGCATGTGCTGGCCCTTGCCCTGGGGCCCTTCCGCCGCCTGATCAAGGACTACCACATGGTGGTGGAAGCGCATGAACAGGCGGTCGCGGAAAGCGGGCCGGAGTCCCGCGTGCAAGCCATAGATATGGGCAGGCGCGGGCTGCATAATGAAGGCGCTGAATTGTTGCGCGCACGGCTTGAAGGGCGGGTTTCGCTGGATTTCGACACTGCGCGGCAGTTGTTCACGCTGGTTTGCGCGTTGCATCAACGTATTTGAAGTTTTCGTAGCTCAGCGGCGAGTGAAACGGGCGCGTTAAAGCCCACTTCCCGCCGAAGCCGCCCGGTATGCGCCACCATATAGGGTGGTTCATGCGGCCGATCAGGCAGCGCCCCCAGCCTCAGCAGATCAGGCCGCCCCGCAATTTGCGCGATCAACCGCGCCATGGCGGCAATGCTGATCGGCGCGCCTGAGGCGATATTCACCGGGCCGCTGACATCGCTTGCCGCCAGCGCCGCAATGGCAGCGGCGGCGTTCTGCGTGCTGATGAAATCCCGCACCGGCCGGCCGGAAGCACATGGCGCTTCGCGGCCTTCATGCAGCGCGATCATGATGGAAGGCACCAGCCGTGCGGGGTTTTCGCCCGGGCCAAACAAATGAAATAGCCGCGCCCAGGCAATGCCGAAACGCGCGCGGGCTTCTGCCATTTCCGCCAAGCGCCGCGCAAGCGCAGCCTTGGCCTTTCCATAAGCTGTGGCGGGGGCGATGGGCCGGGTTTCAGGCCAGGGAAAGGCATCATCACCGGCGTCGAGCGCGTATTCGGCGCAGGTGCCAAGGCCCACGAAGCGCCGCGCACCGGCTTCCGCAGCATAAGCCGCAAGCGCGGTGGAAGCTTCCAGCCAATCGGTATTCTCGGGCGCGGTCCAGAAGCGCCCATGCGCCACATACCAGGCAGCATGGATAATGATGGCAGGGCTTGTGTCTGCAATCAGGCGGCGCGCTTCATCCTGCCGCAGCAGGTCAACACTATGCGCGGTGATGCCAGGATTTTGGGGTGAAAGGCTGCGCGCGGTGACATGCACATCAAACCCGCGCGCTTGCAGCAGGGGCGGAATATGTCGCCCGATGAAGCCTGTCGCCCCCGTGACCAGAACGCGTTCAGGCATGGAGTAATGGCCAGGCGTTATCGCGCGCAGAAATCACTTTTGGCGCGGCTGGCCAGGCAATGCCAAAAGCGGGATCATCCCAGCGCACCCCGCGCGCGAGGGCGGGCGCATAGGGTGTGTCAATCAAATATTCCACGACGGCATCATCCGTCAGGCTGAGAAACCCATGCGCAATGCCGCGCGGCACAAACACGGCATTATTCGCGCGGGCGTCGAGCGTGATGGCGATGTGGCGAAGGTAGCTTGGCTGATCGGCGCGCAAATCCAAAAGCACATCAAATACCGCGCCGCGCACGCAGCGGATCAGCTTCTGTTCCTCGGCGGGGGCCAGCTGAAAATGCATGCCGCGCAAGGTGTGCTTCAGCGTGTTTTCCGAAAGGCTCGCCTGGATCGGCGTGAAGTCAATGCCCGCCGCCGTGAAGCTTTCCCGACACCAACTGCGAAGAAAGGCGCCGCGTTCATCGCGCGCGGGGCTGGCTTCGATGCTGATAATGCCAGGGATGGCGGTTTCGTTGAAAATCACAAGGCGCAGACCTCGGCCGCCTTATCGTAGAAGGCTTTGCCGAAACGCACGGGTTGGCCAAGCGGCATGGCGCGGATCATATCGCGCAGCCCATGGCGCAGCACGCGCCGGCGCGGCGCATCGGCGGCCAATTCAGCGGCCTTTTCGATATAGTCTTCAATGCTGAAGGTCGCGAGGTCGCCAAGCCCGGCATTGGACAAGTTGGAATAGGAAAGCCGTTCGGCAAAGCCCGGCCCCACGAGCGAAACGCAAGGCACGCCCATCCAAATGCTTTCGCAAGTGGTGGTGCCGCCCACATGCGGCAGCGTATCAAGCGAGATATCCATCTTGTTGTAATGCGGCAAATGCTTGCCGCGAATGCCGACAAATTCGATCCGGTCCGGGTCCACATTGCGCGCGGCAAAGGCGGCGCGCGTGTTTTCCAGGAAGGAAGGGCCACCCGCTTCGGGGCGGATGAAAATAAAGCGCGAATTCGGCACGCGGCGCAGTACGGCGGCCCAGGTATCAATGCAAAGCTTCGTGTATTTATAGGGATTATTCGCGGTGCCGAAGGTGACGAAGCCGCGCCGATCCTCGGGCGTTTCAAGATCAATCGGCACTTCATAAAAGCCAAGCCGGCCGCCCACCGTCACCCAGGTTTCCGGCAATTCGAAGGGTTTTTCGATCAGCAAGCGCGGATCTTCCGGTTTGATGTAGGGATCAACCAGAATGTAATCTATCGTCTCAAGCCCTGCGGAATGCGGATAGCCAAGCCAACTGCCGCCAAGCCGCGCGGGGCGATAGGCCATGACTTCAAGCTTATTCATGGCCGTGCTGCCGCCCAATTCGAACAGCAGATCAAGATTATCCTTGGCGATATCGGCCGCTACCTGGTCATCCGGCCGATGCGGCCACCAGCGGAAATTCGTGGATTTTTCAAGCTCCGCCTGAATGACATCGCGCTCCCCCTCATAGAAGGAATAGCAAAACAATTCGAAGCGGTCGCGATCATAGGCTTCAAGCAAGGGCATGCAGAAATAGGTGACAGGGTGGTTTCGCAAATCGCTCGACAGGAAGCCGATGCGCCATTTGCGCGGCATATGCAGGGCGGGGGCAGCGGGTAGGGGTTTTATGCGCTTTTGTACGCCACGGCCCCAATTGCGGTGCCATTCCACGATCCCGATGCGTTCTTCCAGGCTATGCACCTGGCCCAATTCGTAATGCACGGAAGAATGCCGCCCTTCCGCCTGCCAATGCGGCAAAAGGCTTGGGATGGACCCGGTCGCTTCCAGATTCTCAATATCCATCACGCGCTGGAAAACCGTGCGCAAGGAACGTGAATTGCGCGCCAGCTTATCAGGATGACGGCGCATGAAATCCAAGGACAGCCGATAGGATTCCTCCAAATGCGCAGCCTCATCATCATACCGGCTGCGCGACAGGCTTTCGATATAGGCGGATTGTATGTCGGCGGCATCAGGGTTCGCTTCATGCGCGCGTTTCAGCGCTTCATTCGCGAGACGCCTATCGCCATCGCCCGCCATGCGAGACAGGAAAAGATTGGCCTGCCTTTCGCCCGGGTCCTGGGCCAGAATGCCGTCAATCACCGCGCGGGATTCTTCGCGCCGGCCAAGACGCAGCAGCATGCGCGCATGCATGACATCAAGCGTACGGTCGCCCTGGCGGAATTGGCGCGCGCGGGCGACAATGGGGATGGCGGCTTCGATATCGCCGGCATCAATCAAAAGCCCCATCAGATCATTCAGCGTATTCTGATCCTTGGGCTGGAATTCAAAGGCTTTCAGGAAGCTTGTGCGCGCGGCTGCGGCGTTATCCAAGGCGCGCTGCATGCGCCCCAGCAGGCGCCATAATTCGCCATTGCGTGGGTCCAGCCGCAAGGCGCCCTGGAAGGCTTCCGCGGCGGCGGCGTAATTGCCGCGCGCTTCTTCCGCATTGCCCATATTCAACCAAGGCGAGGCATTTTTGGGTTCAAGCTTCTGCGCTGCCTTCAGCATGGCAATCGCTTCATCATGGCGCCCGGCGCGCTTCAGCATGACGCCAAGCAGATTGGTGAGGGCGAAATCCTTGGGTTTGCGCGCCTGGACTGGCGCAACCAGTTCGACCGCTTCCTGATGCCGCCCGGCAGAAGACAAGGCCAAGGCATAAGGGGTGCAAATCGCCGCCACCGGCACGCCATGGGCCAGCGCCTTGGCAAAGGCTTCAACCGCTTCTCCGTTTCGTCCCCGGCCCGTCAGCAGGGCTGCCAATTGCTGCCAGGCGGCGCCATTGCCGGGCTGTTCCGCCAGGCGCGCGCGCAGGTTTTCTTCCAGCCGCGCCTGATCGGCTTGCGGTAGGGGCGAGGGGGCCGGTTTGGCCGGGCGAGGCGTTTGCCGCATGCGGCGCGTTAAATCCTTGAATGGCATTAAGCTGGGCGATTATTCGTTTATCACCCGTTCCGCACTTTGGCCAAACTATTGGGTTCGACTCGGCGAGCGCGTTGTTTCCCATCACGCGCCCCGGTATGTTCGCCGCGAATCAGGGAACAAGACATGAACGATCTTTTCGGTCGCGGCGGCCCCCGAAAGGGGGGGGCGGGGCAGCAGGAAGGCTATTCCGCCAAGGATATCGAGGTTCTGGAGGGGTTGGAGCCCGTCCGCCGTCGCCCTGGCATGTATATTGGTGGCACGGATGAAAACGCGCTGCATCATTTGGCGTCTGAGATCATCGACAACGCGATGGATGAGGCCGTGGCCGGCCATGCCGACCGGATTGAGGTAACGCTGGAAGCCGATAATTGGCTGGTGGTGCGCGATAATGGCCGCGGCATTCCGGTGGACCCGCACCCGAAATTCCCGAAACTGAGTGCGCTTGAGGTGATCCTGACCACGCTGCATTCCGGGGGCAAATTCTCCGGCAAGGCCTATGACACTTCGGGCGGCCTGCATGGCGTCGGCTCATCGGTCGTGAACGCATTATCTGAGCGTATGGAGGTTGAGGTCGCGCGTGACCGGACGCTGTTCACCCAGGTCTATTCGCGCGGCAAGGCAATCACGAAGCTGAAGGATGCCGGCGCGGTGCAGAACCGCCGCGGCACGACCATTCGCTTCAAGCCGGACCCGGAGATTTTTGCGAAGCATATGTTTCGCCCGGAACGGCTTTATCGCTTCTGCCGATCCAAGGCGTATTTGTATCGCGGTGTTGAAATCCGCTGGGCTTGCGATCCCGCGCTGATCAAGGATGAAACACCGCCGCAAGCCGTGCTGCATTTCCCGGGCGGGCTTGCGGATTTCTTGACCGCCGCTTTGGAAGGCCGCCCCACCGTGGTGCCGGCCGCCTGGTCGGGGGATGCTGAATTCCCTGAAGGCGCGGGGCGCGTCGAATGGGCAGCAAGCTGGGTGGAGCGCGGCGATGGGTTTCTGAACACCTATGCGAACACCATCCCAACGCCGCAGGGCGGCACGCATGAAGCGGGCTTCCGGGCCGCGCTAGTAAAAGGCTTGCGCGCTTACGGCGAGCTCAAGAAGGAAAAGCGCGCTGCCAATGTGACGGCGGAAGATTTGCTCGGCCCCATTGCGGCGATGCTTTCGGTCTTCGTTCGCGAACCGCAATTCCAGGGCCAGACCAAGGATCGGCTGACCAGCCCGGAAGCCGCGCGCCTGGTTGAAATGGCCTTGCGCGATCATTTCGATCATTGGCTGACGGGTGACCCCGCGATGGCGGATAACCTGCTCGCCTTCGCGATTGAACGGGCCGAGGATAGGCTACGTCGGCGCGCCGAGAAAGACACGCCGCGCAAGACCGCGACGCGGAAGCTCCGCCTGCCTGGCAAGCTTTCCGATTGCGCGCGCGAAAGTGCCGAGGGCACTGAACTTTTCCTGGTGGAGGGCGATTCCGCCGGCGGTTCCGCCAAGCAGGCCCGTGATCGTGAGACTCAGGCTGTGTTGCCGTTGCGTGGCAAGATCCTGAATGTTGCCAGCGCCAGCGTGGAAAAGCTGCGGCAAAATCAGGAATTGAAGGATTTGATCGAAGCGCTTGGCTGCGGTGTCGGCGATCGGTTTGACTTCGCGAAGCTGCGCTATGGGCGCATTGTCATCATGACGGATGCCGATGTGGATGGCGCGCATATCGCGGCCCTTTTGCTGACCTTCTTCTACCGCGAATTGCCGGAATTGGTCCGCCAGGGCCGTGTATTCTTGGCGCAACCGCCGCTTTATCGCCTGCAAGCGGGCGGTGTTTCCGTCTACGCGATGGATGATGCGGACCGCGAACGCGTGCTGAAGGCGCGTTTCAAATCCAACCAGAAGGTGGAGGTCAGCCGCTTCAAAGGGCTTGGCGAAATGCCGCCGGCGGCACTCAAGGAAACCACCATGGACCCGAAGAAGCGCACTTTGCTGCGCGTCATGCTCGCGCCCGAGGATCGGTCTTTTACCAGTGAAAGGGTGGAAGAATTGATGGGAAGGCGCCCGGAATTGCGCTTTCGCTTCATTCAAGAAAATGCCGGGCGTATCGCCGCCGAAG
>CAMCEP010000077.1 GCA_945873675.1 Asaia bogorensis | reverse complement strand
GATCCGGGCTTCGGCACGGCCTATCTGGCCCGCATCGTAGGTGAGAAAAAGGCGCGTGAGATTTGGTATCTCTGCCGCCGCTATACGGCTGCCGAGGCTGAACGCATGGGCTTGGTCAA
The DNA here is from genome assembly GCA_945873675.1 of Asaia bogorensis. Lineage (GTDB taxonomy): Bacteria > Pseudomonadota > Alphaproteobacteria > Acetobacterales > Acetobacteraceae > Neoroseomonas > Neoroseomonas bogorensis_C. The sequence goes on along the minus strand of CAMCEP010000077.1, from coordinate 10,468 downwards.
TGTTGTTGTCCCGCATGACCAATTGGATGCGGAAGTGGCGCGCTGGTGCGCAGAGATTCTGGAACGCAGCCCGACGGCGATCGCTATCGCCAAGCGTTCTTTCAACGCGGATAGTGAAAATATCCGTGGCATCGGCGGCATGGGGATGCAGGCGCTGACCATGTATTACGATACCGAGGAATCGAAGGAAGGTGTGCGCGCCTTCAACGAAAAGCGCAAACCCGATTTCCGCAAATATCAGAAGTGATCCTACCATGACCCGCCCTTTGACGGATGATCAGCGCGCTTTTCAGGAAACCGCGCAGCGCTTCACACGGGAGAAAATCGCGCCCCTCTATATGAAGCGTGAGGCGGAGGGGCGGCTTGATCGCGCCCTGCTGCTGGAGTTGGGCGCGCTTGGCTTGATTGGCGCTGATTTGCCGGAACGCTATGGCGGGCTTGGCGAACCAAGTGTCACGGCTGGGCTTGCGATTGAAGCGCTCGCCCATGGTGATATCAACGTGTCTTATGTGCCGCTGCTTGCTTCGCTCAATGGCCAGATCATTGCGCGGCATGCGCCACCGGAATTAGCCGGGCATTGGATTCCCCGCATTGTCTCGGGTGAGGCGCTGTTCTGCATTGCGTTGACCGAACCGCGCGGTGGATCGGATGCCGCCAATCTGGCGCTTTCCGCGCGGCGTGATGGTGATTTCTATGTGATCAAGGGCGAAAAATCCTCGATCAGTATGGCGGATCAGGCCGATGCGGCAGTGGTTTTTGCGCGCACCGGGCCTGTTGAAGCCGGTGCGCGCGGCGTTTCCGCGTTTCTGGTGCCGATGGACACACCGGGCATCAGCACCACGCGCTTCAAGGATTTGGGCAGCCACGCCATTGGGCGCGGTTCGATCTTTTTTGATGAGGTGCGCATCCCCGCGAGCCATCTTCTTGGTGAGGAAGGTTTGGGTTTTGTGCAGGTGATGCAGGGCTTTGATTACAGCCGCGCGTTGATCGGCCTGCAATGCTGTGCGGCTGCGCAAGCCTCACTCGACGAAAGTTGGTCCTATATCACGGAACGCCAGGCTTTCGGCGCGCCGCTCGCGCAATATCAGGGTGTGAGCTTCCCGCTGGCGGAGGGCGAAGGCATGATCGCGGCCATTCGCCAGCTTTGCTACCACACGCTGCGCCTGCGTGATGCGGATGAGGCGCATACGTCTGAAGCCGCCATGTGCAAGTGGCTTGGGCCGAAGACAGCGGTGGATGTGATCCATCAATGCCTGCTGACGCATGGGCATTATGGCTGGTCACTTGATCTGCCGCATCAGCAGCGGTTGCGCGATGTGATGGGGCTTGAGATCGGCGATGGCACGGCGCAAATCATGAAGCTGATCGTGGCGCGCGAAAAGGCCGGGCGCCTTGCCGTGCAATATGCCCGCAAGGGATGAAGCGAAAGGGCGCAAAGACGCCCGCTTAAAGAACAGGAGGAAACCATGACAATCCAGGGCAATGATATCTCCATTCGCGGCCCCGCCATGCGCGCAGAGGGCTTCTGGCGCGATGAAACACTACTGCATCATTTGGCCCGCGCTGTGGCGCGCAGCCCTGACAAGATAGCGATTGTCGCCTGCCGGTCTGATATCGGCACAGAAACACGGCTTTCCTATCGGCAGATCGATGATCTCTCCAGCCGGCTGGCCGCTGCCTTGCGCGCGCATGGCATTGGGCGCGGTGATGTGGTTTCCTTTCAGCTGCCGAATTGGTGGGAATTTTCCATTCTGCATCTTGCCTGCCTAAAGCTTGGCGCCATCAGCAATCCCTTGATGGTGATTTTCCGCGAACGCGAATTGCGCTTCATGCTGGGCTTGGCAGAAAGCAAACTGCTGGTGGTGCCGGCGAGTTTTCGCGGTTTTGATTATGCTGCCATGGCCGCCAATTTGCGCGAACACCTGCCTAAGCTCGCGCATGTTTTTGTGGTCGGGCGCGATGGTGCGGATGGTTTTGCACGCCTGCTTGAACACCCCGCACCCGCCACTGCCTTCACCCCCACCGATGGCCCCGGCCCTGATGAGGTGATTCAGCTGCTTTATACCAGCGGCACCACAGGTGAGCCCAAAGGGGTCATGCATAACTCCAACACCATGGTGTCCAATCTGGAATATTTTGCCGAAAGGCTTGGGCTTGGCGTGGATGATGTGATCCACATGCCATCCCCTTTGGCGCATCAGCTTGGCTTCATGTATGGTATTGTTTTGCCCATCATGCTGGGCGGCACAGCGATTTTGCAGGATATCTTCGCGGCACCCGAAATGGCGCGGCAAATCCGCGATGAAGCCGCCAGTTTCACCATGGGCGCTACCCCCTTCCTGAATGACCTGACGGAACATGTCGCAGCAACCGGTCACGCCACACCGAGCCTCCGCGTATTTGTCTCAGCCGGCGCGCCCATTCCGCGCGCGCTGGTGGCGAAAGCGCGACAGACTTTAGGCGCGGCGATTGTTTCGGCCTGGGGCATGTCGGAAAATGGCGCGGTCACGACGACGCGGCTTGATGATGGGGAAGAAAAAGCCACCACCACGGATGGCGGCCCCCTGCCCGGCATGGAATTGCGCATTCTAGGCGCCGATGGCGCCGTGCTGCCCGCCGGTCAGGAAGGGCAATTGCAGGTGCGCGGTTGTTCCAATTTCGTGGGCTATCTGAAGCGCCCGGAACTCAACCCGAATGATCCGGATGGTTGGTTTGATACCGGCGACCTCGCCCGCATGGATGCGGATGGCTATATCCGCATCGCCGGGCGTTCCAAGGATATCATCATTCGCGGCGGCGAAAACATTCCGGTGGTGGAAGTTGAAGGTCTGCTGTTCCGTCACCCTGCCGTGGCCGAAGTGGCGATTGTAGGCTTTCCTGATGCAAGGCTGGGGGAGCGTGCGTGTGCCTTTGTGCGCCTGCGCGAAGGCGCCAGCCTGACCCTGCCGGAGGTCACCACCTATCTGGAAGCCCAACGCATGGCGCGGCAATACATGCCGGAACGCCTGGAAATCCTGCCGGAATTGCCGCGCACGCCAAGCGGTAAGATCCAGAAATTCAAGCTGCGAGAAATCGCACGCGCTTTTGGGTCAAGGTAAAGGTGGCTCAAAGTCCCCAAAGCGCGTTGCTATCGGCCGGCGCCTGATCGCGCCGCTCTGCCATCCCGTAATCGCGCAGCACGGCCGCCACGCGCAGCCGGTAGCCGGCAAATATGCCATCCCGTCCCGCCACCTGAGAGACGCGATGCCCGGCATGGCAGCGCCAGCGCGTGATGGCCCCCTCATCCTCCCACAGCGAAAGGCTGAGCAGCTTGGCGGGATTAGTCAGGCTCCGGAAACGCTCTACCGAAACAAAGCCCGGCATGCGCTGCAATTCCTCTCGCAGCGTCGCGGCATGGTCCAGGTAATCATCCAGCCGGCCTTCTGCCGGTTCAACTTCAAAAATAATGGCGATCATGGCGGTGGCCTGGGGTGGGTGATGGGTCTCAAAACATGCTAAACGAAAAGCCTGATCCTGAACATTCTTCGAAGGTTGCGCCATGAACCAGCCGGCTCCGCTTGCCTATAGTGATGCGAAAATCCGTTCCATCCTGCAGCGGGTGAAGACAATCGCGCTGGTTGGGGCTTCTTCCAATTGGAATCGGCCCAGCTATTTCGTCATGAAATACCTGCAATCCAAAGGCTATCGCGTCATTCCCGTGAACCCTGGCACGGCCGGCCAAACGCTGTTGAATGAGGTGGTTTACGCCAAGCTTTCTGATATCCCGGACCAGGTGGATATGGTGGATGTGTTTCGCGCTGCAGATGCGCTGCCAGGCATTGCCGATGAAGCGATTGCAATTGGCGCCACGGTGCTATGGGCGCAGCTTGGCGTGCGACATGATGGCGCTGCGGCCAAGGCGGAAGCGGCCGGGCTTGAAGTCATCATGGATCGCTGCCCGAAGATTGAATTTAGCCGTTTCGGTGGCGAATTATCCTGGAGCGGGGTGAATTCCGGCCTGATTCACAACCGCGCGCCGGAACCGCCCGCCGATCGCAAGGGCCGCAATCGCCCTCTGCCGCCGCGCAATCTTGATTATGGTTTTGCCACGCGCAGCATTCACGCGGGTGCCGCGCCTGACCCCACCACGGGCGCGCGCGGCACACCGATTTATCAAACGACAAGCTTCGTTTTTGACGATGTGGATCACGCGGCTTCCTTGTTCAACCTGCATAATTTTGGCCATGTTTATACGCGGCTTTCCAACCCGACCGTGGCGGTTTTGGAAGAACGCGTCGCAAGCCTTGAAGGCGGGCGCGCCGCTGTTGCCACAGCATCGGGCCATGCGGCGCAATTCGTGACCTTCTTCACGCTTTTGGAACCCGGCGATGAATTCCTGGCCAGCCGCAACCTTTACGGCGGATCGCTCACGCAATTCGCACTCAGCTTCAAGAAGCTCGGCTGGACAAGCCATTTCGTGGACCCGACTGATCCTGACAATTTCCGCCGCGCGCTGACGCCGAAATGCAAGGCGATTTTTGTTGAAAGCCTCGCCAATCCTGGCGGTATTGTCGTGGATTTGCGCGCCATTGCCGATATTGCGCATGAAGCGGGCATTCCGCTGATTGTGGATAATACGCTTGCCTCACCCTATTTGTGCCGGCCCTTCGAACATGGCGCGGATATCATCACCCATTCGCTGACAAAGTTCCTGGGCGGGCATGGCAATTCGCTCGGTGGTATGATCGTTGAATCCGGCAAGTTTAATTACGCCAATGGCAAATTCCCAAGCATGGCGGACCCTGAACCTGCTTATCATGGGCTGAAATTTTACGAGAATTTTGGCGATTTCGCCTTCACCACCAAGGCACGCGCCGTCGCGCTGCGCGATTTCGGCCCAACGCTTTCGCCCATGAATGCCTGGCTGACCATCACCGGGATTGAAACCCTGCATGTGCGGATGGAACGCCATGTGGCCAATGCGCAGCAGGTGGCGGAATTCTTGGCGGGCCATGCGAAAGTCGCCTGGGTATCCTATGCTGGCTTGCCCAGCAGTCCCTTCCATGCGCTCGCCAAACGCTATTTGCCGAAAGGGCCGGGTTCGGTCTTCACCTTCGGCGTGAAGGGCGGTTTTGAGGCGGGTATTAAGCTAGTGGAGAGCGTCCGGCTGTTTTCCCATCTGGCCAATGTCGGCGATACGCGCAGCCTTATCCTGCACCCGGCATCCACCACCCATCGGCAATTGACCGAAGAACAACGCCTGGCGGCCGGCGCTGGGCCAGATGTGGTGCGGCTTTCAATCGGGCTTGAAGATGCGGCGGATCTGATCCGTGATCTGGATATGGCGCTTGGGGGATAAGGGGCTGCTGGTGCCTGCTCTGCTCCCTGAAAACTGTATCATTTTGCGTTAGAGTTTTCTGCCCTGATTTCCCTGGCTGGGAGGAGTGGAGAACGATGAAGGCATCGAAGTTTACGGACGCGCAGAAGGCGTTCATTTTGAAGCAGGGTGCGGATGGGCATCCTGTGGCCGAGATCTGCCGCAAGGCGGGTATTTCGGAGGCGACGTACTTCAAAATGCCTGAACGCGCATTGGTCCACGGTATGGGGCTGCAGGAGCATTGAAGAGAGGCGCATGAGCCGAAAGACGCGCTTGTGATTGATCTGTGGCGTGCCTGCGTTGCGCCTGGCCCGGTTCAGCAAGGCCGTGACGCGGCGATAGCCATAGGTGGGGCGGGCGTCGGTGATGGCGCGTATTTCGATCAGCACGGCCTCATCCTCCGCACGCCGATAGGGGCCGCACTGGGGGCGCTTGGAGTGCCGGAGTTGCTCGACCAGATTGGACCTGGCCACGCCGAGTGTCGCCGCGACGGTCTTCACCGGGAAGCGTCCCGAGGCGGCGATGGCAAGTGCCACGCTTGTTTTTTTGGGCGTGCGGCTTCCAGGGCCTGCCGCAGGATCTCGGTTTCCATGGTCTTGCGGCCAAGCAGGCGTTCCAGTTCGCGGACCCGGTTTTCAAGTTCGCGGATGCGGCTTAGGGGAACAACCTCCTCATCGGCCCTGACCGCTTCCTGTCCAACTTCGCTCATGCGGCGCCTCCATTGGAACAGCAGGCTCGGGGCGACGCCATAAAGCCGGGCGACGGCGGAGACCGTCATGCCAGGCTGCATAGTCTGTTAGACCAACCCGACCTTTTCCCCGGCAGTATAGCGCCGGCGGCGATGGATGCCGGAGATGATTTCAACACGTTCAACGGGCTTCGACATAGGCGTATGCCTAGGCTTAAACCTAGGGCCTCATGGTTGCGCCAGGTGTCCGGTCGAATTGGGGGCTGGTCCAGGTCAAATTGAGCCCCTGCGCCTGGCTAATGAGCGGCTGAAGCTGCGGAGCTGGCGGTGCCGTCGGTCATCGACCCAGCTTAGGCTGCAACCGCCCGGCCCGCCAAAGCAACCTCAACCTGGCGCAAAATCCCAAGGCAATCTTCATCCGAATAACGCTTCGGTGCCATCAAATATGCCGCTGGTACTATACAAACCATGGAGAAGTTTAGGGGGGGCAGGACAGCTGCGCCCTGCCCCCTCCTACATAATCGCGAAACCACGCAACTGGTGGCTACCCCATACGAAAAAGGAACATCGACCCGCCGCAACTTGGCAAAAATCTTTTTAGGTTTGTGCCTTTTCCTTGGTATATTCGGGTGTTTCTCGATACCATACGACATACTTCAAGTCGGCATACGCCTTCGGGATCAATCAATTATTCAGCGCGCAGCGGCGAATACTTGTGACCAGACGCAAGGTGCAGACTGCCAGTCGGAGGCCAGCTGGTTGGCTCGCCGCAATTCCGCCGAAGATGCTCTTCTGGAAATATCGCGCGCAAACGCGCTAGCACCAGATGCGTTTTGGGCAGCGGCCCGCCGCGCCCACATCAATGCAACGGCATTATCCTTTTGCGGTGTGGCTGCTATTTGAGCAGCACGCCTTAAAATGCGCACCCCGCTCACCACATCGCCGGAATAAATGCGAGCCAGACGATATGCGGCTGGGGCATAATCTTGCTGCGCTGCCTTACACATCCAATAGGTCGCCTTCTCATTGTCATAAGCTGATACGGCGCTGTCAGTCTGGCCAGTGATTGCACAGCAATAGGTGTCACCAAGATCATATTGCGCTTTCGCGTCACCTTGGGCGGCGGCCTGTTCCAAGTCACCACGGCTCAGGGAATCTCGCGCCTGCAGGGCGACTTCAACAACAGGCGCGGCGCACCCAGACAAAGCTACGGTGACGAACAATAGCATGATAGCAATTAATGTTTTCAACGGAATTTTTCCCCTGTGTTCTTCAACACGTTTACTTCAGCGTTTACGCACTTGTAAATATCCGTAAAGTATTCGGGCTCGATTTCCGTCGCCAAATAATTGGAGACTGATTGGCGTGAAGGCTAACGGAGTATCTGGCCCATTTCGCCATTAAGGTTAAGCTGCGTGTTGGCGATGCATCAAGCAGCGGTGCTGGATGGTTCGGGGCTTGATGCGCTTACGCTCCAGCAGGATGGTCTGGCCCCTGCTGAAATAGACATCAGCCGGGTTCAGGTTGTTCAGGCTTCCGTGCCATCAACTATGCCCCCTCGCACTAAAGAAACGATGGAACAGTTTTAGGGGAGCAGGACAACCCAAATTGGGCTCCTTCAGCACCTTGATCATCGGCAATTGGCACTCAAGGTCCTACTATCGGCAGGAACACGCCTTACCAGCCCCGCCAAAATTACGCTGCGCAAAGCTTTGCGCATCAGACAGGTATTTAAATTCCGCGCCCAATTGGCATACACCAGAACCACGGGCGCTACGCATTTGCGCTGGATTGCGGCCATCCACTTCCACACGGCCATTGGCGCAATACACGTAGTAACTGGCCATGGCCGGCATAGACAGCAAGCTCAGCACCCCAACCAACCCCAGCAAGAAGATGACCCGTGGCATGTTGGTGTTCCCTCCCAATGATGACCGGCCCCCAATGAGTGGTCCGATATAAATGTTAGTGCATGATTGGCTTATTCATTATGGGGCGGGTAGACTGAAGTTTGCGCATTTGGGTGATTTGGGCAACGGGTACCGGCATGGGGCTTCGCGTATTGCGCAGCGTCAGGCCCCGTTTTAAGGCGAAGGCCTGGGCAAACTAGGTTGGCGAATTACGGCCTAGCTCCTGTGTTAGCTTTCGGGCGTGATTAGGCCGGATCGGACAAGTTCCTCCATCGCCGTGCGCTGAGACACCACGAACCGCCCAAACTCCGCGGGCGTGCTGCCGACCGGTACCTGGCCGATCTGCCCAAGGCGCTCCTGCACGGCTGTTTCCCCAAGGCTCACTAGCACTGCGGCGTGAAGTGTTTGGAGAACCGCCTGCGGCGTGCCTACTGGAGCCCATAGCCCGATCCAATCCATCCATGCGAACCCATGTAGGCCTTGTTCTGCGACGGTTGGCACGGTGGGAAGGTTCGGAAGCCGGTCAGCGGTCGCGACGGCGAGGGCGCGCAGTCGGCCTTCCTGCACCAAGGGAACCGCTGCCGGCAGAGTCGAGAATGTGAACCGCGTGTCGCCGCTGAGCAGGCCGGCCATAGCAGGCCCACCGCCCCGATAAGGCACATGGTTTGCTGTCACACCAATCCTCTGTAGCCAGACCGCCGCTGCTTGATGTGGCGCCGTCCCGATGCCGGAGGATGCATAGGGAACGGGTTGCGGCTGTGCTTTCAGCCACGTCACAAAGCTTGGTAGATCCTGCGCAGGCACCGAAGGGTGCACGACAAGGATCAGTGGATTCATCACGATCTGCGTCACGGGGGCGAACGCCGTTGCATAGTCAAAGGAGAGACCGCGCATAAGGCTGGCATTCGCCGCGTGCGGCGACGCGTCGGCCAGCAGCGTGCATCCATCTGCGGCGGCCTGCGCAACGACGGAGGCACCGATCGAACCCGAGGCCCCACCACGGTTCTCAATAACGACCGGCTGTCCGAGAACCTGCTGCATAGGGCCCGCAATTAGCCGTGTGGGTGTGTCTACGCCTCCACCGGGCGGCCAAGCGACGATGATGCGCACCGGCCGGCTCGGTACCCAAGCCGTCTGCCCATGAGCACGCCCCGCAATGATGGCGCTGCTTCCCGCGAGCAGGACTCGCCGTTTCACAAAATGGAGCATTGTTTCCTCTGTTAAGAGACATTCGGCGGATCGCTGGTTTGCCGGGGCGTTGGGGAACTTCAATCGATGCCCTAAATAACTTCGATTCAGGCTATCGTTTTGACTTTTCGCCGTCAACTGATTTGAGATCATTCCTCGCCATATCAATGGCGCCCTGATGGTGCGGGATCATGCCGGCGGCTAAGTCCCAGTCTGCATTGCCTGAATAGGTGATCGACATCGCACGATGCACCTTATCATTCGCAAACATGAAGGCGCGCATGGCAACGCTTGCATTGGCTTGCAGTTGGGCTGTCCCATGCCCGGCGCGCCCAACGCCCAGCCCCTGCATTGACATCCCAAGTCCAAGCATTGGCTGCTGAGCCTGGAGCCGAGCGAAAAGCAAGGCCTCAGTTCCAAACAGAACGACGGCGGCGGTTTCGGTCAGGACTACCCGGCCGTTCCAATAGCGGGTGCCGCGCCACAAAAAGGCCAATGCCTTGGCGCTCTGCCGCTACTTCCTGCCCATCAAAGGTTAGGACAATAGCGCCATCCAGCGGGCTGTTATCGGCATAGCGATCCAGCGTGATTGTCAGCGCGCCGCCTGGTTGCAGAATGGCGACAACCTCAAACAGGTCACTATGCGCCTCGGCTCGCGGGGCAGCGGCCGCCACGGCCTCTGGCACTGCGCCGTGATCGTGGCCTTCATGCGCAGCCAGGGGTGGGCGAAGCAAAAGCACCCCAAGTAAGGTAAGAATGGCGATGCATAGGCAGGCCGGGGATTGACGCAAAAACAGAACGAAAGGCATCTGGGACTCCTGAGTAGCCCTTTTTGTTGCAATTTTTGCGACCGCGCCGCTCAGATTCATGACAAAATGTGACAATGGTCGTCATCGGCGCTGGGGCGATACGACGGCGATGTCTCAGCTCTCAGAGAGTCTCGGCTTTTTGGTTCGTACGGCGGCTTGAGTGGCCACCTGGCCGAGCCGGCTCCCCTCAACGGGCGATCACCTAAAGCATACTTTTTCTGCAGAACCGGGATTCCCGCATCGGGGCGCTTTCTGATTCAAGCTCAGTGCTGGGTTGAGCAGGCTGTCCGCCGTCAAATGATTTGGTAATCCCCCCCCTTTCTAGTGGGGTTTTGGCGTAAATTTTACGCGGCCAATTGCAGTTTCTGGGCGGGCGTTATGCCGCCGATGCCCATGTTCGGTCGTTCATGGTTGTAAGTCCATAGCCACTCTGTTGCGATCTGCTGCGCCTCCTCGATGGTTTCAAACAAATAAAGCCTTAGCCATTCTTGCCGGACCGTGCGGTTGTAGCGCTCGA
>CAMCEP010000076.1 GCA_945873675.1 Asaia bogorensis | reverse complement strand
TCTCGGTCTTTTGATATTGGGTGTAGCAGCATGCTTCGGTTTAATTTCTTTTCATTCAATCAGCGTCCTGGCGATGCCTTCGCAGGCTTTTTTTCGGAATTGAACGAACGCAGTGGCGCCCCAGACTCCCTCTGGTTGGGCACTGTTACTTGGGCTGAGGAGCCACCGCCACCGCCAATCCTGGTTGTGCTTACGCCACCTGCCCCGCCCGCGCAGCACCATTCAGATCATGAACCGGGGGCGGATTCGGGCCAAGTTTCGGATGGCGATTTTATCATCAATGCTGACGCACCCGTAGCCGCAGACCAGGGAAATGGGGCAACGCAAGCTACCCCCCAGGCCAACAAGGCAGAGGTCTCCATCGCCGCTGTCAGCAATGACCCCGGTTACAGCAATGGCAGCCTTTGGGGCATGCTTGGTGATACAGGCACCATCACGAATGCCTATGGGAGCCAGGCGAATGAAGCTTGGGCAGCCGGACATACGGGCAGCATGAAGACCGTGGTCGGGGTCATTGATACCGGCATTGATTACACGCACCCTGATCTTTACTTGAATATTTGGCTCAATCAACGGGAAATTCCCACGACCGTGCGAGCCAGTCTTTCCGATATCGACTCAGATGGCCTGATCACTTTCCGTGACCTCAACGGCACCGCCAATGCTTCCTATGTTCTCGATTACAACAGCAATGGTCGCATTGATGCGGGCGATCTTCTGAATGATGCGCGCTGGGAGAATGGCGGCGATGAAGATGGCAATGGGTATCGTGACGATCTGATCGGATGGGATTTTGTCAATAATGACAATGATCCATTTGATGACAATAACCACGGCACCCATGTTAGCGGTACGATTGGTGGCATAGGCGGCAATGGCATTGGTGTTGCCGGCGTCAATTGGAATGTCCAGATGGTGGCGCTCAAATTCCTGTCAGCGTCAGGGTCAGGCTCCACCGCCGGCGCGATCAGTTCGGTTGACTATTTCACAGGCGCCGCAACGCGGGCCAGTGCTGGCGAGAATTTTGTTGCTACAAATAATTCCTGGGGCGGCGGTGGCTATTCGCAGGCTTTGAATGATGCCATTGGCCGTGCGGCGCAGCAGGATATCCTGTTTGTCGCTGCTGCCGGCAATTCAACCTCCAATAACGACGTCACGGCGAATTATCCTTCGAATTATTCGACCACATCGGCTGCGGGCTATGATGCGGTTGTTGCTGTGGCATCGCTCACGAATACGGGGGCTCTTTCGTCCTTTTCAAGCTACGGCGCGACAAATGTTGATCTGGCAGCGCCTGGTTCTTCGATATACTCGACGCTGTCTGGCGGTGCATATGGCACTTATAGCGGTACCTCCATGGCCACACCGCATGTGACCGGTGCCGTGGCGCTTTATGCCGCGGCAAATCCAAATGCGAGCGCGGCAGAAATCAAGCAGGCGTTGCTCGCCTCCTCAGCCGCTACGGCTTCGTTGACCGGGAAGGTTTTGACTGGTGGGCGGCTGGATATCGGCACCTTGATGAATTCCGCGCCCCAACCGCCGCCACCGCCGCCTGGTTCCGTTGACGTTATCGCGGGTGATGCCTCCACGACGGCTTCCCTGACGGCGAGTGCAGCACAGGCTTCCGTAGTGGATACCGCCGGTGATCAGGATTGGTTCAGGCTGAACCTGACCGCCGGGTATCGCTATGATTTTGCCCTTAATGCCGCTGCCGGGTCTTCACTGAACAGCTATCTGCGCATTTTGGACGCCAACGGCGGCGTGATTTCAGCCAATGATGATGCCGTTGGCTTGAATTCCCGCATCTCCTTCACGGCAAACAGCAGCGCAACCTATTTCATCAGCGCGGAGGGTTCAGGCGCTTCAACTGGTAGCTACACTTTGGCGATGACGCAGGCCGCGCCGGTTGACGCCATAGCGGGCAGCGCCGCCACCACTGCAACGCTCACGCCAACGGCGCCTCAGGCGTCCGTTGTGGATACAGAGGGGGACCAGGATTGGTTTCGCCTCAATCTGATTGCGGGCTATCGTTACGACTTTACGATGGATGCGACGGCTGGTTCGACGCTTGATACCTACCTCCGGCTTCTGAATAGCAGTGGCGCGGAGCTCGCCTTCAACGACGATGCTGTTGGCCTGAATTCCCGCCTTGCTTTCACGGCGACAACCAGCGGGACATATTATCTGAGCGCGCAGGGTTATGGCACGACGACGGGCGGCTATAGCGTTGGCATGACCCAGACCGCACCTGTGGACATTATTGCGGGCAATACATCAACGACCGCCACGATTTCACCTGGGGTTGCGCAGAATTCGAGCATTGATCTGGTTGGTGATCAGGATTGGTTCCGGATCAACCTGACCGCCGGATCCCGATATGATTTCGCCCTGAATGCCGCCACCGGGTCGTCGCTGAATACCACCATGCGGCTTCTGGATGCCAATGGCGTTCAATTGGCGTTCAATGATGATGCGGTTGGGCTTAATTCGCGCATTTCCTTCACGGCGACCACCAGCGCCACCTATTACGTTTCTGCGCAAGGCACGGGGAGCAGCATTGGCGGTTATGCGCTTTCAGTCGCGCAGACGGTACTTGCTGATAATATCGCGGGCAGCACCGCTACCAACGCCACCCTTTCAACAACGACCCCGCGAAGCTCCGTCATTGATCTTGCCGGTGATCAGGATTGGTTCCGGCTTAATCTGACCGCGGGCTATCGCTATGATTTCGCGATGGATGCGACCGCAGGTTCAACGCTGGACACTTACTTGCGCCTTTTGAATTCAAGTGGTCGCGAATTGGTCTTTAATGATGATGCAGTCGGGTTGAATTCGCGCCTGTCTTTCGTGGCCACCACGGGTGGCACCTTTTATCTGAGCGCCCAGGGCTATGGCACGACGAAGGGTGGCTATAGCCTTGCCATGACGCAAACTCTTGCCGACATGATCCGGACCGGTACTGCCGCCAATGACCTTCTGAATGGCGCAGGGGGCAATGACAGCCTTTCTGGACTCGGGGGCAATGATATCCTCTCCGGCTTTGCAGGGGCTGATCGCCTTGATGGCGGCATCGGGCATGATCAGCTCAATGGTGGTGCCGGAAATGATATCCTGATCGGCGGTACGGGCCGGGATGAGCTGACCGGTGGGGCTGATGCCGATATTTTCCGTTTTCTGGCGTTATCTGACAGCGCGGTGGGTGGTAATCGCGACCTAATCACTGATTTCAGGCGCGCCCAGGGTGACCGTATTGATCTTTCTGGGATCGATGCCAACGGGAATCTGGCGGGGGATCAGGCTTTTGCCTTCATTGGCACTGCGGCCTTTAGCCGTGTTGCTGGTCAGGCGCGGTTCGGCAACGGCCTTTTGCAGCTTGATGTGAATGGTGACGGACGGTCAGACATGGATGTTGCGGCGCAAGGCCTGACCGCATTGCTTGCGACGGATTTCTATCTCTGACGCCAAAATAGCATAATCCAACCCTGGTCCCTCCTGTTTTTCGGTCTCGACCAGGGTCCAAAAAATTTGCTATTAAGCAACAGATCGATTTTGGCGATCACTGATGGGTTGCATATCCAAATCTGGATTCAACGGTCAGTTCATAGCCAAGCATGCCTTGCTGCGTTCGGTTGAAGCCCGAAGCGGCTCTGCTTGTCGCTGGAATGACAAGGGGGGTAGTTCTTCATGCGGCCATTGATGCCCTTTGCCCCAAATCAGGCACGCATGGGGGCTGGATCGCCCATTTATGCCATCATGCGCGAAATGAAGGGTGCCTTGGCGCTGCTTTTTGCGGTCGGCTTCATTGTTAATCTGTTGCAATTGACCGGCTCGGTCTACATGATGCAGGTCTATGATCGGGTTCTGTCCAGCCAAAGCGAAGCGACCCTTTTGGCGCTGACCCTGATTTCACTTTTTCTGATAGCGATTTACGGCATCCTGGAAGGCTGTCGCAGCTTTGCCCTGATCGGGCTTGGCCGATTGATTGATCGCCGCCTTTCGTCGCGCGTGTTTGAGGCATTATTTGTCCTGGGCAGTCTGCGCGGCAGTGATCGCGTGGGCGCGCAACCGCTTCGTGATTTGGAACAGGTGCGCTCCTTTATTTCGACGACAGGGCTGACGACCTCTCTCGACGCGCCGTGGATCCCGGTATTCCTGATTATTCTCTACATCGTGCACCCGTTCTTCGCTTTTTTTGGCACCATCGCCGTTCTTGTGGTGATTGGCAGCGCATTGGCGCAGGCATTCCTTTCAACCAAAAAACTGGCTGAAGCTTCCAATAATAATGTGCAGGCCTATGCCTTTGTGGAAGCCAGCATCCGCAATGCCGAAACCGCAGAGGCGATGGGCATGCGGCAGGGCGTTTGGCGGCGCTGGCAGGAACGCCATTTGGCGATGCTGAATCAGCAGCAAACCGCAAGCCAGATCGCGGGCAGTTTTGCCGCGGTGATCAAGTTTTTGCAGTTGGCGCTGACGGGGGTTCTTACTCTTGGGCTTGGCGCCTTGCTTGTTATTGAACAAGCGATCACGCCGGGCGCAATGATTGTTGCGACTTTCATTCTGGGCCGGGCATTGGCACCCAGCATGCAGGTGGTCGCACTTTGGCAGCAAGCAATGACAGCGCGTGCGGCGCATCGGCGGCTTTGTGAGTTTCTGGCGACGGCACCGGCAGAAAAACAGGGTATGGCGCTGCCCGCGCCTGAGGGTGCCTTGGCGGTCGAAAACTTGATTCTGGCGGTGCCGGGAACGGATACTGTGGTGTTGCGTGGCATCAGCTTTGGGCTGCAGCCTGGCGAATCGCTTGCCGTTATTGGGCCGAGTGCGGCGGGGAAAAGCAGCCTGGCGCGCGCGCTTCTCGGCATTTGGCCGCCACGCGCGGGGGCGGTGCGGCTGGATGGCGCCGACATGGCGCGCATGCCGCGCGACCAGGTGGGCCAGCATCTGGGATATCTGCCGCAGGATGTTGAATTATTTGAAGGTACAGTGGCCGAAAATATTGCGCGACTTGGTAGCGTTGACTCGGAAAAAGTTGTTGGCGCGGCCAAGGATGCCGGCCTGCATGACCTGATCCTGCATCTGCCCGAAGGTTATGACACGCCCCTTGGCCCGGGCGGGCGTGGGCTTTCGCCCGGGCAACGCCAGCGCATCGGGTTGGCGCGTGCCTTATACGGCGCGCCCAAGCTTGTTGTGTTGGATGAACCCAATTCAAATCTGGATAGTGACGGGGAAGCGGCTTTGGCCACAGCGCTTGGCAGGCTGCGTGAAGCAGGTGTCACCACCGTTATCATCACGCATCGCGCAAATATTCTGGCTGCGGTGGACAAGATATTGTTGCTGCGCGCGGGCGCGGTTGAAGCCTTTGGGCGACGCGATGAAATCCTGCCCCGCCTGACACGTCCGGCGCAGCCGCCGCGCCCTGTGACCGCTATCGCCAATAGCTGAAGGCCATGGCCATGCACCAGAATAAGCCTTCTCTTGATGCCGATGCCGGAGCGGCAAAGGCGCCCATCTGGCGGCCCTTGCGCTTCGCGCTTTTCATCATTCTTTTCGGTGTGGGCGGTGTTTTCGGCTGGGGCGCCTTTGCCATGATTGATAGCGCCGTGATCGCCCCTGGTACGCTGATGGTGGAATTGAACCGCCGCAATGTACAACATCTGGAAGGCGGGATTATTGGTGAAGTGCTGGTACGAGAAGGCGCCCTGGTGGCCGCTGGCCAACCCTTGATTCGGCTGGATGATACCCGCGTGCGCGCTGGACTGAATGTGGTGCTGGACGAAACCGCGCGCGCGCGCGCGCGAATTGCCGTCCTGACCGCCGAACGGGAGGAAGCAGCCGAACCCGCCTTCCCGGCAGAACTGATAGCACGGCGTACGGACCCCAAGGTGGCGGAAATCCTTACCGTTCAATATGCGGAATTCATCGCGCGCCGGAATGCGCTGCAAGGGCAGACAGAAATCCTGACGCAGCGTGCGCTGCAACTGCAAAAGCAGATTGATGGCCTGAATGTACGCATCGAATCGAATGATAGGCAGCTTGCCCTGGTGCGTCAGGAAATCATGGGGGTGGAAGGGCTGGTGCGGATGGGGCTGGAACGCCTGCCGCGCCTGCTTTCCCTGCAACGCGAGGAGGCGCGCCTGATCGGGGAAAAGGGTGAAGCGATCGAAAATGTCGCGCGCACCCAGCAGGCGGTGGGCGAAGCTGAAATGCAGCGCGCCCAATTGCTGCGCGCCCGCCAGGAAGAAAATGCCAAGGAATTACGCGAATTACAGGGCAAGTTGCTGGAATTGCGCGAACGTGAAATCAGCGCGAATGACCAATTGATGCGCCTTACAATAGACGCGCCTGAAGCCGGCATGGTGATGGATTTGCGCTACACAACGCGTGGTGGCGTCATTGCGCCTGGATCACAGGTTACATCCATTGTGCCCCAGGAAGAAAAGCTGGTGGTGGAAGCGCAGATCACGCCGATTGATGTGGACACGGTGCGCATCGGCATGCCGACTTCCATCCGGCTTTCCCATGCAGCAGCCCGCACCACGCCTGTCCTGGAAGGCTCGGTGGAACGGATTTCGCCAGACCGGATGACAGATCAACGCACCGGCATGCCGTATTTCATTGCACGCATTGCTTTCGCGCCCGAGGAGCTTGCCAAGCATGAGCATTTGCGCCTGCAACCGGGTATGCATGCGGAAGTGCTGATCCGGCGCGGCGAACGGTCCTTCGCCTCATATCTTGCCCGGCCACTGTCAGATCGCTTCGCCAAATCCATCCGGGAGTTCTAGACTGGACATAGGCGCAGCATCGCAGCGCCGCTTCAGGAGGAGTGTCATGATGTTTCGCCGTTTTCTGGGTGCCTTGGCGCTCTGCCTTCTGGGCCTTTCCGCCGCGCCCGTGCTGGCACAGCAGGGCGATCCTTCCTTCAACCTGGTAAATCGTTCAGGCCGGTTGATTTTTGAGGTTTATGCGTCGCTTGCCACAGACCAGGATTGGGGGAACGATCGTCTTGGTGACAAGGCGTTGCCCAATGGGCGAAGCTTCTCGCTACGCCTGCCGCAAGGGCCCTGCATTTGGGATCTGCGTGTGGTCTATGAACGCGCTGGCGGCCCCGCCGAGGATAAGCGCAACATCAACCTATGTACCGTGACGGAAGTGGCGTTTGAAGGGCGGCAGACGGGCCAAGCGCCTGCGCCGCAGCAGCGCCCTCAGCCCGCCCCGCCGCAGCGCGGTACGCAGAGCGGCCCCGCCGGCAATCCTTCCTTCAATCTGGTCAATCAATCACGCGCGACGGTGATGGAAGCCTATGTGTCGCTTTCAACCGAACAGGAATGGGGGCCGGATCGGCTGGGGAGTGACACGGTGGCACCGGGGCGCAATTTCGCCATTCGCCTGCCGGAAGGCCCCTGCCTGCATGATGTGCGCTTTGTCTATGAGAATGGTCAGGCGGATGAACGCCGCGGCGTGAACCTGTGTGATGTGACCAATCTGATCCTGCCATTGCAGCGCCAATAGGCGCTGCTCCATCAGGTCGGAAGGATCACATCCAAGTTAAGGGCGGCATCGCAGCGCGCGGTGGCGCCTGGTGGTAGCACCAGGGTGCATTCGCGTTCTTCGATCAACGCCGGCCCGGCCACGCTTTCGCCGGGACGAAGCGCGAGGCGATTGAGCACTGGCGTATCAACATAAGCGCCGCCAAACCAGGCGCGCCGCGTGCCGCGCCGCAAAGTGCCTTCCGCAGCGGCACCTTGCTGCGTGAGGTCCACGACAGGGCGCGGCCCCGCGACAATCACCTGCCAGGATACGCATTCGACCGGCAGCGCGGGTTCGGTGCGGCCGTAAAGCGCGAGATAGGCAGCTTCGAATTTCGCGCGCAGTGCTGCCGCATCGCCACGCGTGATGGCGTCTTCCGGGATTTCCGCTTCCACCTGGAACCCCTGCCCGGCATAGCGCATGGCGCCCAGGATGCGTGCTGAGGCCGCTTCTGGCGCGACGCCCGCTGCTGCCGCCATGGCCTTGCCTTGGGTGGTCATGGTGCCAGTGATGTCGCGCAGTTTGGTGAAATCCAAACCGGCAAGCGGCGCCACCCAACCCTGCACAAAGGCAAAGGAAATCGGCGCCGCCAGGAACCCAAAAGCCGAGGCAACGCCCGCCCCCAAGGGCACAATGATGCGGCGAAGGCCCAGCTTCATGCCGATATGGCAGGCATGCACTGGCCCCGCGCCGCCGATTG
Organism: Asaia bogorensis; assembly: GCA_945873675.1. Classification (GTDB taxonomy): domain Bacteria; phylum Pseudomonadota; class Alphaproteobacteria; order Acetobacterales; family Acetobacteraceae; genus Neoroseomonas; species Neoroseomonas bogorensis_C. Next base: position 2,404 of record CAMCEP010000076.1, on the reverse strand, counting down.
GCACCATGGCATAGGCATCAATACGCTTCGCTTTTTCCAAAGCATGGATCGCTGCCGCCTGCGCCATATTGCCATTGACGGTTTCATGGATGGCCCAGGCAGCTTCCGGCACGGAAAGGCCAAGCGGCTTGCCGATATGCTCCGCCAGCGCGGCTTCCGCAGCCGCGACATTCAGCTTCATCGCGCCACCCAGAAAACTTTCAGCGCCAAGATAACCCAGCACCAAATCCGCATCCGTCACCGTGGGTCGCGCGCCGCCAAGACCGTAACAGGCGGGGCCGGGATCGGAGCTTGCACTCTCAGGCCCCACACGCACCAGCCCGAGGCGATCCACCCGCGCGATGGAGCCTCCGCCGGCGCCGATTTCGATCATGTCAATGACCGGCACCTTGAGCGGTAATCCGCTACCCTTGCGGAAGCGATCCACGCGCGCGACTTCGAAATCAAGGCTGCGCTGTGCTTCGCCATTGTCAATCAAGGCAGCCTTGGCGGTGGTGCCGCCCATGTCAAAACAAAGGATATCGCGCGCGCCGGCGGCTGCACCATAAATGCCAGTGGCTTCCACACCGCCCGCGGGGCCGGATTGCACCAGGCGGATCGGATGACGCGCGGCGGTTTCTTCCGCGACGGTGCCGCCATCAGACAGCATCAGGAATAGCGGCCCGGTCAGGCCAAAGCCACGCAAGCCATCACTCAACCGGCGCAGATAGCGTTCGAACACTGGCTGCACATAGGCGTTGCAGACGGTGGTGGAGGCGCGTTCATATTCGCCGATTTCCGGCACGACTTCGGAAGAAAGGCATACGGTCAATTCCGGCGCTTCTTCCGTTAGAATTTCGCGCATGCGCAGTTCATGCGCGGGGTTGCGGAAGGCATGCAGGAAACAGACAGCAACTGCCTTGGCGCCAGCAGCGCGCAACGCCCGCACCGCTTCGCGCGCACCCGCTTCATCAAGCGCTTCGCGCAGCGTGCCATCAGGCAGAAGCCGTTCAGCGACCCCAAGCCGGCGATGGCGCGGCACCAAAGGTTCTGGCACGCGCATGAACAGATCATAAGTGTCGTGGCGGAGTTCGGTGCCAATTTCCAGAATATCGCGAAAACCCTTGGTGGTGATCAGGCCCGTGGGCACACCGCGACGTTCGATCAGCGCATTGGCGACCAGCGTGGTGCCGTGAATGACATGGCGCACTTCCTCTGCCCGCGCACCGGTGCGCGCAAGCAAATCACGCACGCCTTCCAGCACCGCTTCTTCCGGGGCATGGGGCGTGGTGAGCACCTTGCCATTGAAGATGCGCCCATCGCGGGAATCCAGCATGACCAAATCAGTGAAGGTGCCGCCAATATCAACACCAATGCGCCAGGGGGCAGTATTCATGGCGTCACGTAGCCTTCCTTGATATCGCGGGCGATGGCGGCCGGATCGCGTTCCGCCACCGGCCCCATGCCGCCACCACCTGGTGTTTCATAGGTAATGACATCGCCTGGTTGCAAAACGATCCGCGCCTTGGCGGCGACAGGTTTGCCATTCACCAAATCACGTCCGCCGCGCCCAGGCTCACCACCCAGCACGCCGCGCGGCGGGTGCTGCACACGTTCATGACGATAAGTGGCCGTCACAGGTTTTTCGCCGACAACTTCGAAGGAAAGCCGTTGAGACAGCCCGCCGCGCATGCGCCCGGCACCGCCGGAATTGGGAATGAGTTCTTTTTCAGTCATCAGCATGGGGACAGCGTTTTCAAACTGCTCCACCGCTTGTGTTGCGACATTGGACGGGAAGGAAAGGCAGGCCGGGCCATCATGCTGGGGTGCCGCGCCATGGCCACCATTCATGAAAAACATGCGCACATAGCGGCGGCCTTCGGCATTCTCTCCGGTGAAATATACATTCCAAAGCGGGCTGCCGCTTTCCGCAATAACGCGATCGGGGATGAGTTTCGCAAGCGCCGCCAGAACCAGCATGGGCAGATAATGGCCCGTTAGATGCCGGCCCCAAACCGGCGCGGGGCGGCGTGGATTCACAATCGAACCCTCCGGCGCGATGAAGGTGATGGGCCGGAAGGAGCCATCATTATTCGGTGTCGCGGGATCAAAAGCGCATTTCACGGCGTAATTGGAATAGGCGCGGGTGAAATTAAGCGGTGCATTCACTGGCCGCGCAATCTGCCCATCCGTGCCGGTGAAATCCAGGATCAGATCGCTGCCCTTAATGGTCAGTTTCAGGCGAATGGTAACGGGATGTTCAAAGCCATCGGCGGTGACTTCATCTTCCACCACGCCATCCGGGGCAGCGGCAATCGCATCACGCATGGCGCGTTCAGAACGGGTGAAGATTTCGCCGGCCAGCGCATCCAGATCATCAATGCCTTCTTCCGCCATGATACGCGCGAGGCGTTTTTCGGCCTGT
>CAMCEP010000075.1 GCA_945873675.1 Asaia bogorensis | reverse complement strand
CCTGACCATCGCCTTCCTGCTGCTGCCGATTGTGGTGGTGATACCCGTATCCTTCACGGAAGCGCCGATCTTCGCCTTCCCGCCTGAGGGGTTTTCGCTGCAATGGTATGGGCGCATTCGCAATGTGGATGGGCTGCTGTCAGCCCTTGGACTTTCGGCGCAAATCGCTGCCCTTTCCACGGCGATTTCCCTGCTGCTGGGCACACTTTGCGCCATTGCCCTGGTCCGTGGCCGCCTGCCAGGGGCCGAGGCTGTCGCCACTTTCATGGTCTCACCGCTCATGCTGCCGGGGCTCGTGCTTGGTATTGCGATGTTGCAAGCGATGCGCGAATTGGGGCTGCGCGATGCGTGGTTTTCGCTGCTGATCGCGCATGTGGTGATCACCATGCCCTTCATCATGCGCACGGTCCTGGCAAGCTTGAGCCTGTTTGACTTCGCCATGGTGGATGCGGCGCGCACCCTTGGCTGTTCCTATCCCTTGGCGATCTGGCGCGTGCTGGTGCCGAATATCCTGCCTGGCTTCGTCTCGGGCGCGCTATTCGCTTTCATCGCGAGTTTCGACAATTACCCGGTATCCATGTTTCTCGTGGATGTGCGCACCAAAACCCTGCCGATCCAGTTGCTCAATTATCTGGAAATCAGCCCGGATCCGACGCTTGCTGCGGTTTCAACCCTGCTTATTCTGCTGACGATTTTTGTGCTGTTCCTGTGTGATCGGATGGTCGGCCTCAGGCGGATGGCTTCAATCTGAAGCCATCCGACCTTGGTGCTGAAAATCAGACCGCGACACCATCCACCGGATTGAAGGGGCCTGGGAAAACGCCGCGCGGCTTGATCATCTCATAAGCGCCACGCGGGATGAATTGGCCGTGGCCAGCGGCAACCACGGCCTTGCCGCCTTGCACCACCGGAACACCGCGCACAAAGGTCGCTTCCGGCCAGCCGGTGACTTCCATGCCTTCATAGGGCGTGTGGTCCGACCCGTGCAGCAGGATATCATTGGTGATGGTGACACGGCGTGTCGGATCCCAGAGTGCGAAATCCGCATCCGCGCCGACCACAATGCTGCCCTTGCGCGGCGCCATGCCGAAAATCTCGGCCGGATTGGTCGCTGTCAGCGCCACGAATTGCTGCAGGGAAATCCGCCCCTTCACAACACCTTCGCTGAACAGGATCGGCATGCGCGTGGCAAGCCCCGGCAGGCCATTCGGGATTTTGGTGAAGGGCGCATCCAGCCCGAAAGCCGTCTTGCCATCCGGCCCGGCATAGCGCGTTGACGCGTGATCGGAACTCACATTGCTGATGATGCCGCGCCGCATCGCATCCCAGAGCGCCGCGTGATCCGGGGCAGAGCGCGCGGCTGGGCTGAAGACATATTTGGCGCCTTCAAAACCAGGGCGATCCATGTCTTCCGTGGTCAGCACCAGATATTGCGGGCAGGTTTCCGCCCATATCTTCAACCCGCGCTTTTGCGCGCGTTCAACTTCCTCGGCACTTTCCGCGCCCGAGACATGAAAGACCTGGATCGGCACATCCAGCGCTTCCGCCATGGCACAGACGCGATGCACGCATTCACGTTCAACCACCATCGGCTTTGACCAGGCGTGATGCTTGGGCAGGGTCAAACCCGCCGCCAGCAGCGCATTCTTGTGGAAATCAATCAGATCATGATGTTCGGCATGAATGCAGACAAGCGCGCCATGCCGGCGCGCCGTGGCCAACACCTGCAAAGCCTCAGCGTCCGAAATCCGCGCCCCTTCATAAGTCAGAAAGATCTTGAGGCTGCGATGGCCCGAGGCGATCAGTGCCGGCACTTCCTGTTGCAGGATATCCGGGCGCGGTTCGGTCAGGATCATGTGGAAGCTATAGTCAATCAGGCTTTTCTTCGCCCTTTCGTGATGCTCTGCCACCGCCTGGGTCAGCGACCCTCCGCGTTCCTGCCGCGCGAAGCCAATCACCGTGGTGGTGCCGCCCGCAGCCGCCGAAGCGCCCGCGGTGATGAAACTATCTGCATTCGCCGTGGGGCCGCCGCGTGGTTCTTCGATATGGGTATGGGTATCCACGCCCCCCGGCAGAACAAGTCTACCCTTGGCATCCAGTTCCGCGCGCCCCTTGGGCAGGTTCTTGCCGATTGCTGCGATGGCACCATCCTTGACGCCGATATCCGCATCAAAAACGGCGCTCGCCGTGCCGATGGTGCCGCCACGAATGACAAGATCAAAATCGCTCATCGGCGACTATCCTTTTGTTGTGTTTCAGACGAAGGCCAAGCAAGCGCTGTGCCCGGGCTGTCAGATGGCGCGATTGGCGCGCGCCACCACGGCTTCAAACAACACCTGGCAGCCGGCTTCGGCTTCTTCCGGCATGATGCTTTCCGCTTCATTATGCGAAAGCCCATCCTTGCAGGGCGTGAAGATCATCGCGGTCGGCACAGAACGCGCGACATAAACCGCATCATGCCCGGCGCCGGAAATGATCTCACGCGATGGCAGGCCAAGGCGCTTGGCGGCCTGGCGCACCAGGTCAACGCAGGCGGGATCGAAGGGCTGCGCGGGGATGCGGAACAGCTCGGTCAATTCCAGCTTGCAGCCATTGGCCTCCACCAGCTTGCGCGCTTCTTCCGGGAAGCTTTCCGCAAGGCCTTCTATTTGCGCATCGATCGGATGGCGGAATTCCACGCTGAAGCGCACTTCGCCCGGCACCACATTGCGGCTGGCGGGCAGCACTTGCAGGAAGCCCACTGTGCCGCGGCCATCCTCACCCCGCGCGCGCATCAGTGCGTCCACACGCTCAATCACGCGCGCGGCGGCCACCAGCGCATCGCGCCGCGCGGAAGGCGGTGTGGTGCCGGCATGGCTATCCTGGCCCGTGATGACGGCATCATACCAAACCTGGGATTGCGCGCCGGTCACCACACCGATCTGCTTGCCTTCGCGTTCCAGGATTGGGCCTTGTTCGATATGCAATTCGAAATAGGCATCCGCCGGGAAGGGCGCCGCCTTATGCGGGCCTTTATAGCCAATGGCATCCAGCGCCTCACCCACACTCACGCCATCCACATCGCGCAGACTATAGGCCTTTTCCTGCGTATAGATGCCGGCCCAAACGCCGCTGCCCATGAGCGAGTGGCCGAACCGGCTGCCTTCCTCATCCGTCCAATTCACCAATTCAATCGGCGCTTCGGTCACGATGTTCAGGTCATGGATGCTGCGCATGACCTCAAGCCCTGCAATCACCCCCAGCGCACCATCGAATTTGCCGCCCGTGGGTTGGCTGTCCAAATGGCTGCCCAGCAGCACGGGCAGGCGCGTGGGATCACGGCCTTCGCGGCGGGCGAACATATTGCCGATGGAATCAACGCGCACCGTCAGGCCCAAAGCCTCACACCAGCCACGAAAACGATCCCGCCCGGCCTTATCTACATCCGTCAGCGTCAGGCGCTTCACACCACCCTTGGGCGTGGCGCCGATTTCCGCCATCGCCATCAGACTATCCCAAAGCCGCTTGCCATCAATGCGCTGATTTGTGCCGCTCATGTTCCGCTAATCCCTTGGCTTGCTTTCGCCCTGCCTTTGGCGCGCTGAGCGCCCCCTGTCCAGAGGCTTTCAGCCCACGGCGAAACCGGCCGCGCGGAAGCGCGCCTGGCCTTCCGGGCCAGTCAGCGCCGACAGCAAGGCGCGCGCGCCTTCAGCATCCGCCGCACGGGCTGCGATGGCGCCCAGATAGGGGGTGACAAGCTGCGCGCTATCCGGCAGCGGCCCGACCAGCGCCGCCCCCGGCACGGCAATGATTTCGCTGATCTGGGAGAGCGCCATCGCCGCTCGGCCTTCTGCCACCGCCCCCACCGCCGCACCGCCGCCCGGGAACACCAGCACGCGCCCGCGCATCGCCTCATTCAAGCCCAGCCTTTCAATCAGCCGCGCCGCATGGGTGCCGGCGGTGGCCCCGGTCGCGGGATCGGAATGGGCAATCACGGGGGCCGCGAGAATGGCCGCCCGCAGCGCCGCTTCGGTGCTGATATCGGGCATGGGCGCGCCGGCACGCACCGCGACCCCAATCAGCATCCGGCCCAATTCGCGCGCACTGTCGCCTGCGACCAAACCCGCATTCCCAAGCGCGGTGATCTGCGCGGCACTGTTCAGCACCAGATCGGCAGCCTCCCCTTCCCGCAACCGGCGCGCGACCACGCCGGCATTAGCGGTTTGCAGCGCCACAGCGCGCCCGGTGCGGGCGGTGAAGGCCGTGGCGATATCGCGGACAGAAGCCGCAACGGCGCCGGTCCCCAGCACCTTCAAGGGCTCGGCCTGCGCCAAAGCGGGCAGCGGCAGGGCCAGGGCTGCGAGTAAGGCGCGGCGTTGCATCTTCATGGCCCCCATGTGCATCTTAGGCGCCAATCCTAACCCATGCCTGCCCTCAGGAGAAACATCATGGCCCATGCGCTTGACGGTTCCGCCCCCGCCATTCTGCGAAACTCCGAATTGGATGCCGAGGCCGTGCGCGCCGCGCGGGTGGATCTGGCGGCATGTTTTCGCATGGCGGCGCGGCTTGGCCTGCATGAGGGGATTTGCAACCATTTCTCCTTCGTGGTGCCGGGGCGCGATGATCTGTTCCTGGTGAACCCCTATGGCTGGGCCTTTTCAGAAATGACCGCATCGCGCCTGCTGGTCTGTGACTTCAAGGGCAATGTGGTGGCGGGCGAAGGCGTGCCGGAAGCGACCGCTTTCTACATCCATGCGCGCATGCATCTGAACAAGCCGCGCGCCAAGGCGGCCTTCCATACCCATATGCCGAACGCCACCGCCCTTGCCATGCTGGAAGGCCCGCCTTTGGCTTGGGCCGGGCAAAGTTCGCTGAAATTCTATGGCCGCACTTTGGTGGATGAGGATTACAACGGCCTTGCCTTGGATGAGAGTGAGGGTGACCGCATCGCCGCTTCCATCGGCGATGCCGATATCGTCTTCATGAAAAACCACGGTGTCATGGTGGTGGGCGCGACCGTGGCCGAAGCCTGGGATGATCTTTACTACCTGGAACGTGCCGCGGAGGCGCAGCGCCTGGCCATGTCCACCGGGCGCAAGCTGAAGCCCGTGCCGGCCGAGATGGCCGCGCGGACCTATGCGCAAATGCGCGAAGGCGATCGTGAAAGTGCGAAGCTGCATCTGGAAAGCATCAAGCGCATCCTGTCGCGTGAAGAGCCGGATTTCATGCATTGAACCCTGCCGCCTACCAGCGCGGCTTGCTTCTGCTGGTGATAACGACCGTCGGCTGGGGCATGAACTGGCCGGCGATGAAGGTGCTGCTCGCTGAATTGCCACCGCTCACCACACGCGCCATTGGCGGCGGGCTTGGCTTCATTGTGCTGCTGGCGGTAGTGCTGGCGCAAAGGCAAAGCCTTGTCGTGCCGCGCGCAATTTGGGGCAGGCTTACGCTGATTTCGCTGTTGAATGTCACGGCCTGGATGGGGCTTGCGAGTTTTTCCCTGCTTTGGCTGGCAGCGTCTGAGGCGACGATCATCTGCTACACCATGCCGGTCTGGGCTGCGGTTTTTGCTTGGCTGATATTGGGAGAAAAGCCGAGCATCGCGCGCATCCTGGCGCTGGTGCTGGCGTTATCGGGCCTTGTGTATCTGGTGCTGGGCAAGGGGCTTGATCTTGGTATTGCCAAGCTGCCCGGCGTGGCATTGGGTTTGGGGTCAGCGGTGCTGTTTGCACTGGGCACAGTGCTGACCAAGCGCATGCCGCTTGGCCTGCCGCCATCAAGTTCTGTCGCCTGGCAGGTTGGCATTGGCGTGGCGCCGCTTTTTATCGCGGCGCTGATTTTCGATCCGCTCGACTTCAGCCAGGTTTCGGCGCTGGGTGTTGGGCTACTGATTTATGGCGGCGTTTTCGCGCTTGGGCTTTGCTATCTTTCCTGGTTCGCGGCGCTCAAGATGCTGCCGGCGTCACTTGCATCGCTTGGCACGGTCATCACGCCTGTGGTCGGCGTGTTGGGTGCTGCGCTTTTCCTGGGCGAGCCCTTTGGCCTCCGCGAAATTCTGGCGCTGACCTTGGTATTGTCCGGCGTGGTGCTGGCGGTGCGCGGCTGAGCGCTTCAGTCAGCGCGGTACGTTCAGCTTGCTCAAGATCGGGCGCCATTGCGTATCGGAACGGCGCAGGAAATCAGCAAAATCCTCAGGCGAACCGCCTGCCAGGAACTGCCCTTCCGTGATCAGTCTTTCGCGAATTCTCTGATCTTTCAACGCCTCATTCGCTGCGGCATTTACACGCTGCACCATATCCTGCGGCGTGCGCGCGGGGGCGAGCAGGCCAAACCAGCTCAACACATCAAGGCCAGGGGCGAATTCCGCGATGGAAGGCACATCCGGCGTTGAATCTATCCGCCGCCCGCTGGTCCAGGCAATCAACCTGCCGCGGCCATCACGATGTACGGGCTGGGCTGTGCCGCCCGACACAACAAGCACATCAAGATCACCCGCCATGAAGGCGGCAAGCTGCGCGGAATCACCGCGATAGGTGACATCCTGCATGGTAATGCCAAGCCGTTCCATCACCATCAGCATCGCGACATTCGTAAGCGTTGTTGGACCATTGGTGCCATAAGTCATTTGCCCCGGCCGCGCCTTCGCCGCCGCAACCCAGCCCGGTACATCCACCGCACCGCCACGCATTTGCGTGATGATGCCAAAGGGAAAGGTGGTGGCCAGCATCACCGGCGCGAAATCTTCAAGCTTATAGGGAAGATTGGGCACAATCACCGGATTGATCGTGAGCGTGGTGCCAGCGGCCATCAGCAGCGTATGGCCATCCGGCCGCGCGCGGGCCACGAATTCAGCACCGATAATGGTATTGGCGCCGGCGCGGTTTTCGACCTGTACCGGCTGGCCGAGCAAGCTTGTCATGCGTTCGGCCAAAAGGCGGCTCACGATATCCGTGCTGCCGCCGGGCGCGAAGGGGACGATGATAGTGATGGGGCGCGGCGCGGTGCTGCTTTGCGCCAAAGCCGGGCTGGCCAGGCCAAACGCGGCTAGGCCTGCCAGCAAGGGACGGCGCGTGATGTGACGGACCATGAACCAAATCCTCCCGAAGCTACGCGGAATGCGCGAAGCGGTGTTTTGTTTTGATGGCTTTTCGCCTTCTTGCCAGCAGCGGCTAAGCCGGCACAGGCATATTATCAAGCAAGCGCAAGCTACCGAGCCTGGCCGCTGCCAGCAAGCGGAGCGTCGCCGCCCGATCAAAGGAAGTGATCGGCTCCAGCGTCTCGGCCACCACAAGCGCCAGATAATCCGGCGCGAAACCTGCTGCGATCAGGCGTGCCTTGCCTTCCGCCAAAACCTGCGCGACGGGCGCGCCCGCAGCAATCTTCTGCGCCACATCCTGCATGGTTTGATAAAGCATTGGCGAAATGGCGCGTTCATCGGCGTTCAGGAAACGATTGCGCGATGACATGGCAAGCCCATCGGCTTCGCGAATGGTGGGCACCGCTTCAATATGGATGGGAATGTCCAGATCGCGCGCCATGCGCCGCACTACCTGCAATTGCTGCCAATCCTTTTCCCCAAAAGCGGCGATATCAGCGCTGGTTTGCAGGAACAGCTTGGCGCAAACGGTCGCGACACCGCGGAAATGCCCGGGCCGCGCATCGCCTTCAAAACCCTGGGATGGGCCGGCAACTTCAATCACGCTGGCGCTGCCGGGCGGATACATGGCTTCCACCGGCGGCAACCACACCAAATCACAGCCGGCACCGCGAAGCTTGGCAAGGTCCCCGTCCTCATCACGCGGGTAGCGCGCCAGATCATCATTCGCGTTGAATTGCAGTGGATTGACGAAGATGGAAGCAGCCACCGCATCCGCCCCGGCGGCGCGCGCCGCCGCCAGTAGGGCAAGATGGCCCTGATGCAGGGCACCCATGGTGGGCACCAGGCCCAGGCGGCGGCCATTGACACGCAGCGCCGCAGAAGCGGCGCGCAGCGAAGGGAGGTCTCGGCAGATCAACATCATCGCTTACTGGCGCTTTGCGCATTGCGGGACAAGCGGCAAACCGCCATGGTCCGGCGCATGAATGCGTCCACACCACCCGTTATCCGCTTGCTCCCTGGCCGAGACCGCCGCGTGAAGGCTGGCCACCCTTGGGCTTTTTCCAATGAAATCGCCATGACGCCGGCGGCCAAGGCGCTGGCGCCGGGGAGTCTTGTGCGGCTGGAAGGTGATGATGGCGTCAAGCATGGCGTTTGGCATTTCAACCCGCATTCACTGATTGGCGCGCGTAAGCTGGACCGTAACCACGATGCCGCTTGCGACCTGGCCTGGTTCAAGCAGCGCCTGCAGGAAGCGCTGACGCTGCGCGACAAGCTGTTCGACCGCCCACATTACCGACTGATCCATGCCGAAGCAGATGGCCTGCCGGGTTTGGTGATTGATCGCTACGGCGATGCGGTGACCATCCAGGCCAATAGTGCCGGCATGGAAGCCGCGACACCGCTGATCCTGGAAGCACTGCACGCCCTGATCGCGCCCCGCATGGTAATTGCGCGCAATGACAGCGCGGTGCGCGCGCTGGAAGGCTTGGCCGAGGAAACCAAGCTCCTGCATGGCGAAGCAGGCATGATTTCCGTTGAGGAAAGCGGGCTTTCCTTCGCCGTTGATCCGCTGGGTGGGCAGAAGACCGGTTGGTTCTTTGATCAACGCGAACATCGCGCCCGCGTTGCGCAGTTGGCAAATGGCGCGGCCGTTCTGGACGCCTTCTGCCACACGGGCGGCTTTGGCATTTCCGCGGCCGTCGCCGGGGCTTCCCATGTGACGCTGTTGGACCGCAGCGAGGCAGCGCTGGCCCTCGCCCTTGAAGCAGCGCAACGCAATGGCGTCGCCGACCGTGTGGAAACGCAAAAGGCCGAGGCTTTGGAAGCCTTGGAACGCATGGTCGGCGCGGGCAAGCGCTTTGGCGTGGTCATCACGGACCCGCCTGCCTTCGCCAAGGCGCGCAAGGATCAACCGGCGGCGCTGCGCGCTTATGGCAAGCTCGCGCGGCTGGGCGCGACTTTGGTGGAAAAGGGCGGCTTTTTCTTCATCGCGTCTTGCAGTCATCATGTGGCACCGGGTGAATTTGCCGATGCTGTCGCCTGGGGCGTGCAACGCGCAGGGCGGGAAGCGCGCATTCTGCATATGGGCGGCGCAGGGCCGGACCATCCGCTGCATCCCATGTTGCCGGAGAGCGCTTACCTCAAGGGCATGTTGCTGCAATTGCGATGAAGCGGGCAGAGCAGCTTTCACGCGCCTTTCGTGCTTCCTGTTATTTTGCGGGGGCACATGGTGCGCGCATCGGTCAGCGCGCACCGGCGCTTGATGCGCTGCTTGGAAGCTGGCGCGCGCAGGAAGGTGTTTTCATCGCCGCCGGCAATCCCTTCAGCCGGCGCATGCCACAAGGCTGGAATGCGCGGCGGCAGGCAGCGTTACGTGATCGCTTGCGGCGCCTGCACTACTTTGAAGGCCGGGGAGGCGCCAAGCGCTGGTGGGAAGCGCATTGCTTCATCGGCATCAGCGTGGCGCGGGGCAGGCGGTTGGCGCGGTTATTCCGACAGAACGCGATGGTCGCGCTGCGGCGCGGGGCGAAGGCGCGGCTGATATGGGTTTTTTGAAAACCGCCGCTGCCTTTCTTGTTGCAGTGTTTATCCTGCGCGCGGCCTTGGGCGCGATGTTCCAGGCGCCGGGCGCGGCCGGCCCCGCTTTGGTGGAAGCCTTCGCTTTGGATTGGGCGGGCTTTGGCACGCTGGTTGGCTTGTTCTGGTTGCCGGGGCTTTTCCTTGCCTATCCTTTGGGCCTGGTCGCGCGACGTTTGGGCGACAGGCGCGGCGTGCTGTTAGGGCTTGTGCTGCTGATTTTTGGCGCTGTGGTGTCGGCCAGTGCTGAGGAAGTCGCGCTACTGATCGCGGGTCGGTTGCTCATGGGCCTCGGCACGCTGCTGGTGATATTGTTGCTCACGAAAATGGTGCAGGACCGCTTTTTGGGCCGAGACCTTTTCCCCGCCATGGCGGTTTATGTGCTGGGTTGGCCGCTTGGCATTGCCGCGGCGCAGGCGGCGCTCCCCGGCTTTGTGGCTTATCATGGCTGGCAATTTCCCTATCAGGTCGCGGCCTTTGCTGCGGGCATTGCCTTCATCGCGGTGGCACTCGCCCGCGGGCCGGAACCGCGCGCGCTGCCGGCAAGCACCAGCACCAGCAACGCACTGACGCAGGCCGAGTTTCGCCGCATGTGCCTGGCCGGCGCCTGCTGGGCCTTGGTGAATGGCGCCTATATGGTGCTGGTGAGCTTCGCGCCGCCGATGCTGATGGCGCGCGGGCTTGGCCTGGCAGAGGCAAGCTTCGCTGTCTCCCTTATTTCTTGGTCCAATTTGCTGGCCGTGCCGGCGGGCGCCTGGCTTGCGCGCCGTGCAGGGGTTGCGGGCCCCATGACCATCAGCGCGACACTGCTTGCCATGCTGGCGGCGTTTGCCTTGCCATTGGCTGATGCTTCTTGGGCGCCGTTGCTCGGCCTGCTGCATGGCTTCTGCTACGCGCTGCCCATCACCGTATTCTCGGCATTGGCAGCCGAGGCCGTGGTGCCGGAACGCCGTGCGCGGGGATTGGGTGTGTATTTTGTGTGGTTCTATGCCGGCTGCACGGGATGCCCGGCCTTTGCCGGATGGCTGAGGGATGTCACGGGCAGCGCGACGGCGCCGGTTTTTTTTGCGGTCGC
>CAMCEP010000074.1 GCA_945873675.1 Asaia bogorensis | reverse complement strand
ACTCCTCCTTGACGCCCCACCCCCCAGCGCGTAAATGCGCGCGTCTCGCCGAAAGGCGCCGGCCCCCTTTGCCCAGGTGGCGGAATTGGTAGACGCGCAGGTTTCAGGTACCTGTGGCCGCAAGGCTGTGAAGGTTCGAGTCCTTTCCTGGGCACCAGTTTTTCTTTTCATGAGGCGGCGCGACCAATGGGTTCCACCTTATTCTCCCATGCCGGCGTGACCATCCGGCTTTATAGAAACGACCTACCGGATGGCCTGGATTTGGGCCGTGTGGTTGCGATTGATACGGAAACCATGGGGCTGAATCCGCATCGGGATAGGCTTTGCCTGGTGCAGTTATCTTCGGGCGATGGGTCCGCGCATCTGGTGCAAATCAGCCCAGCATCGCTTGGTGGGCGGGGGGCGGATGCGCCCAATTTGAAGAAGTTATTGGCTGATCCGGCGGTCACCAAGCTGTTTCATTTCGCGCGGTTTGATGTCGCGGCGTTGTATCATGCGCTGGGTGTTGTCACGGCGCCGGTGGTTTGCACCAAAATCGCTGCCAAGCTGGTGCGGACTTTTACGGATAGGCATGGGCTCAAGGATTTGTGCCGGGAATTGCTGGGCGTGGATTTGTCCAAGCAGCAGCAAACGTCAGATTGGGGTGCGGCGGAACTCACGACAGAACAAATGGCCTATGCCGCTTCTGATGTGCTGCATCTCCATGCGCTCTGGGCCAAGCTTGAAGGGTTGTTGAAGCGCGAAGGCCGGTTGGATCTGGCTGAGGCCTGTTTCCGCTTTTTGCCGGCGCGTGGGCGGCTTGATCTGCTGGGTTATGAGGACCCGGATATTTTCCATCACTAATCGGCGCGCTACCGCCTCTGGCATTTTTTTTGCAGGGCCAACCCCGGAATTTATTGACCCTTGAGGTCCGCCGCCTCATACAAGGTGGTGTGAACACTCTAAACCCCCATCCAGACCTTGCCGAAGGCCGCCGCGTGCTGGCGCTGGAAGCGGATGCGCTGCGCACGCTGTCAGACAATTTGGATGATGGCTTTGTCCGTGCGGTGGGTTTGCTGGCGGGTGTTACGGGCCGCGTTGTGGTTTCCGGTATGGGGAAATCGGGCCATGTGGCGCGCAAGATTGCCGCGACCATGGCTTCCACCGGCACGCCCGCCCTGTTTGTGCATCCGGCGGAAGCATCCCATGGCGATTTGGGGATGATCCTGGCCGGGGATGCGGTGCTGGCCTTGTCCAATTCCGGGGAAACGCCGGAATTGGCGGATTTGATCGCGCATTCCAGGCGCTTCAGCCTGCCGCTGATTAGCATTATTGGCCGCGCGGAAAGTACCTTGGCGCGCGCTGCGGATGTGGCGCTTGTTTTGCCGGCGGCGGCTGAGGCCTGCCCGATGGGGCTCGCGCCCACAACCTCCACCACCATGCAAATGGCGCTGGGGGATGCCTTGGCGGTGGCGTTGCTCACGCGGCGGGGGTTCACGGCTTCGGATTTTCGGGTGTTTCACCCAGGCGGCAAGCTGGGGGCGCGGCTGTCGCGCGTGCGGGATCTGATGCATGGCGCGGCGGAATTGCCCTTGGCGCCGCCCGATATGCCAATGGAAGCCGCGATTTTGGCGATGACCGCGCGGCGCTTTGGCTGCCTTGGCGTAGTGGGGGCCGATGGCGCGCTGGCCGGTGTGATCACGGATGGTGATTTGCGCCGGTCGCTGGAAGTCTCGGGCGGGGCGGGTTTACTCGCGCGCCCAGCGGGTGAGGTAATGACCAGGAACCCCCGCGCTATCACGGGCGATGCGCTGGCGGCGGAAGCGCTTGGGCTGATGAACAAGCACGCCATCACCGCGCTTTTCGTGGTGGATGAAGCGCGCCGGCCGATCGGCATTTTGCATATCCATGATTTGTTGCGCGCAGGTGTGGCGTGAAGAACCGCGCGCCTGAAGCAACGGTCATCGCGGCCCCGCGCGCGCCGCGACGTATCACGCCGCCTTCGCGCGAACGCTGGTCCCCTTCCGCAGGGCAGATGGCGCGACGGCGGTTTGTGGTCAGCGTTTTGAAATGGCTGGTACCAGGTGCGGGTGTGGCGCTGCTGCTGATCATCGCCATCTGGCCGGAATTGGAAGGCGCCGAAGAACGCGCGCGGGTTTCCTTCCGCCGTGTGGCGCAAACCGCGCCCGAGGCGGTGCGGATCGTCGCCCCCCGCTATCAGGGTGTGGATGAACAGAACCGGCCCTATACCGTCACGGCTTCGGTTGCGACTCAGGGGCAGAACCAGGACATTGTGGACCTGACAGCGCCGCGGGCTGATTTGCTGATGACAGATGGCTGGGTGCTTTTGGAATCGCGCGACGGCCGGCTGGATAAGGCGCGCAATCACCTTGACCTGCGCGGAGAGGTCACGCTGTGGCATGATGGCGGCAATCTGCTGGTGACCGAAGAAGCCGCGATAGAATTGAAGGAAGGTGCTGCCTCCGGCGACAAGCCTGTGGCAGCGCAAGGCCCCTTCGGTACGCTGGTGAGTGAGGGTTTCCGCCTTTATGATAAAGGCGCGGTGATTGTGTTCACCGGCCAATCGCGCGCCATGTTGGAAGGTACGCAATGATGCTGCGTTTCGCATTGGCGCTGTCCCTGCTGGCGGGGGCTGCTTGGGCGCAGGCTGTGGACCTCAATCAAGGGGGGCCCATCGAAGTCACGGCGCGTGATGGCATTGAATGGCGGCAGAATGATCAGCTGGTGATCGCGCGTGGTGCGGCGCGGGCGGTGCGTGGCGGTGTCACGATTGATTCGGATTTGCTGCTGGCGCGCTATCGCCCACGCGGCGGCGCACCCGCAGAAACCCGCCCACCCAGTGAAGGCCCCGGCGGTGCCAGCGAAATCTGGCGCCTGGAAGCCGAGGGTTCTGTCGTGATCACGACAGCGACAGATCGCGCGGAAGGCGATCGCGCGATTTACGATATGGATCAGGCGGTGATGGTGCTCAGGGGCAATAATCTGCGCCTGACCTCACCAGATAATGTGCTCACGGCGCGTGACAGCGTGGAATATTGGCCGCAGAAGCGCATGGCGGTGGCGCGCGGCGATGCGGTGGTGGTGACCAAGGATGACAAGCGCGTGCGCGCTGATGTGCTGGTGGCCTATTTCAAGGAAGCACCCACGGAAGCAACGGGGGCACCACGCCCGCAAGCCACGCGTCCCACCGCTGAAGCGGCGCCTGGTGCAGACAGCAATCTGGAAAAGGTCGAAGCCTATGGCCGGGTTGAAATCCGCACTCCTGAGGAAGTGGTGCGTGGTGATACCGGTGTCTATACGCCACCCAATGGGCTGGCGCGGCTGCGGGGCAATGTCACCATTGTACGCGGCGAGAATACACTGACGGGCTGCGAGGCTATCGTGAATATGCAAACCGGTATCTCCCGGCTTGTTGCATGCCCTGGCGGCCCCGTGCGCGGCATTATCGTGCCCGGACAAAACCAAAACCTTCCCGCGCCGGGGGCGCCTCAGCGATGAATGATGCGGCCCAAATGAAGGTCATTCCTGGCGCTGGGGGGCTTTACGCCACCGGTCTTGGCAAGCGCTACAAAAAGCGGCCTGTGGTGCGCAATGTGTCGCTGTCATTGCAGCGCGGCGAAGCAGTTGGGTTGCTTGGCCCGAATGGCGCCGGTAAGACAACGACGTTTTACATGATCACCGGTCTGGTGCAGCCCGATGAAGGGCGCGTGATGATGGATGGGCATGATGTCACCATGCTGCCCATGTATCGCCGCGCGCGGCTGGGGCTTGGCTATCTGCCCCAGGAAGCCAGCATCTTTCGCGGCCTGACGGTGGAACAGAATATCCGCGCCGCGCTGGAAGTGGTGGAACCGGAAGCTGATCGCCGTGCCGCGATGCTGGATGAATTGCTGGCGGAATTCGGCATCGCGCATTTGCGCCGCGCCCCCGCCCTGGCGCTTTCCGGTGGTGAACGCCGGCGCTGCGAAATTGCCCGCGCGCTGGCGACCCACCCTTCTTATATCCTGCTGGATGAACCGCTGGCCGGCATTGACCCCATCGCGGTCGGCGAAATTCGTGATCTGGTCAAGCATTTGAAGGATCGCGGCATCGGCGTGCTGATCACCGACCATAATGTGCGCGAAACGCTCGAAATCATCGACCGCGCCTATATCCTGCATGATGGCAAGGTGCTGATGGAAGGCAATCCGCAGGAAATCGTGGCGAATGAGGATGTGCGCCGCGTCTATCTTGGCGAAAAATTCAGCCTCTAGTGCGAAGCTCGCGCCGCATGGTAACCGCCTTTCCCCGCGCCGATGAAATTGAGCAAGGCTAATGGCTCTCGGCCCGCGCCTCGATCTGCGGCAATCGCAGCAGCTGGTGATGACACCGCAGCTGCGCCAGGCGATCAAGCTGCTACAATCTTCCAATATGGAAGTCTCGGCCTTTGTCGAGGAAGAACTTGAACGCAACCCGCTGCTGGAACGCGATGAACGCCCCATCGCCGGCCCGGATGCTGGCCGCAGTACTGATCCCTTGCCGGCAGCAAGCGAGCCAGCCGATGCCGCAAGTGCCGCCGCTTCTGATGCGCTGCCTTCGGAAAATGCCGCGCCGCTCGATACCGAATGGGATAATGTTTACGACAATGGCCTGCCGCCTATTGGCCGCGGTGGACGCAGCGATTTTGAAGATGACCTCTCCGGCATTGAAGCCATGGAAGCGCCGGAACGATCCTTGCGTGATCATCTGGCGGAACAGATCCGGCTGAACTTCACCTCTCCACAGGAACGCCTGATCGCTGGCAATCTGCTGGCACTTGTGGATCCCGCCGGGCGGTTGCACGTGCGCGCGCAGATGATTGCCAATGCGCTGGGGTGTGCGGAAGCACTCGTGGAAGGTGTGCGGCTTGCCATGGCCCGCTTCGATCCCGTTGGCATGTTCTGCCATGATCTGGCGGAGTGCTTGGCGGTGCAGTTGCAGGACCGCAACCGCTATGATCCTGCCATGGCGGCACTGCTGGCCAATCTGGAATTGCTCGCGAAGCGCGATTTGAAGGGCTTGCAGCAAATCTGCGGCGTGGATGCGGAAGACATGGCGGAAATGGTCGCGGAATTACGGCGACTGAACCCCAAACCCGGCGCTTCCTTCGATGCGCCGCCGGCGCCCACGCTTGTGCCAGATGTGCTGATGCGGCGCGGACCCAATGATGATTGGATTATTGAGCTCAATCTGGAAACCTTGCCACGCGTGCTGGTGAATAAGGGCTTCTTCGCCTCGGCCAATGTCAGTGCGCGCGGCAAGGAAGACAAAACCTGGATTGCAGAACGCTTTCAGACTGCGTCATGGTTGGTGAAATCACTGGAACAACGCGCCAATACCATCCTGAAAGTGGCCGCCGAGATCGTGCGCCGGCAGGATGGTTTTTTCCGCCATGGCGTGGGGCATTTGCGTCCGCTGATCCTGCGCGATGTTGCGGATGAGGTTTCGCTGCATGAAAGCACGGTTTCGCGCGTGACATCGAATAAGGCCATTGCCACACCGCGCGGGACTTTTGAGCTTAAGTACTTCTTCACCACCGCCATTTCCGGCACGCGCGGCGGGGAAGCCCATAGCGCGGAAGCCGTGCGCTACCGCATCAAGGCCATGGTGGATGCCGAGAGCCCGGACGACATTCTTTCTGATGATACGATTGTGGTCCGGCTACGCGAAGAAGGCGTGGACATTGCCCGGCGAACTGTGGCCAAATACCGGGACGCGCTGCGCATTCCATCATCCGTGCAGCGCAAACGGGAGAAGGCCGCCTCGGCCTGATCCGGACACAAGGGCGACCCTGGGAGGAAGGCAGGGGTCGCGCGCCCGGTCGCCTTGGGGCGGCCCCTCCGCTTTGCAGAAAGGGAGGGCATAGGCCCATGCATATCACGGTAGCCGGCAAGCAGGTTGAAACCGGGGAAGCGCTGAAGACCCATGTGAGTGACGGGTTGGCTGCGATCACCGCCAAGTATTTTGATCACGCGCTTGAAGCCAATGTGACCTTCCACAAACATCGAAGCCAGTTCAGTTGCGACATCAACCTGAAGGCCGGGCGCGGGCTGATGATGCGCGCTGAGGGCGATGGCGCCGATGCGCATCTGGCTTTTGAGGTTGCCGCCGAACATCTCGCCAAGCGGCTCCGCCGCTATCGCCGGCGTGTGAATGAACATGCGCGGTCCTTTGCCGGGGAACGCGAAGCCCCAGCAGAAGAAGCACCGCGCGGCCGCCGCTATGTGATCGAAGCCCCGAGTGAGGAGGAAGCGCCTGAACAAGGCGACCACGGCGCCATCATTGCCGAGAACCCGACGCATATCGAAAAGCTGAGCGTGGGTGAGGCCGTGATGCGGCTTGATCTGGCCCAAGCCCAGGTGGTGATGTTTCGCAACAGGAAGGGCGGCGGGTTGAACGTTGTCTATCGCCGTGCCGATGGGAATATCGGCTGGATTGATCCGGGGGAGGGTTAAGGGACTAGCCCTCGGCAACAAGGCTGGCTTGGCGTAGGAAAGCGCCATGCCAGACATCACCGAATTCGTACTGTACCTCGCAGCAGCTTCGCTGCTGGCGGTCACGCCCGGCCCGGGGATTTTCTATGTTGCAGCGCGCAGCCTGGCGGGCGGGCGGGCCGAGGGCATCGCCTCCAGCTTGGGCACAGCGCTTGGGGGCTTGGTTCATGTGCTGGCCGGGGCGCTTGGCATCTCAGCGCTGGTGCTGGCGAGTGCGGAGCTTTTCACGGCGCTGAAATGGGTCGGCGCGGCTTATTTAGTTTGGCTTGGCGTGCGCACCATGATGGCCGCGCGGCGCAATGTCCCGGGCGCCGATGCGGCCCCCGCCCTGGGAACGCGGCGCGCCTTTCGGGAAGGCGTGGTGGTGGAGGCGCTCAACCCCAAAACTGCTGCCTTCTTCCTCGCCTTCATTCCGCAGTTTCTTGACCCCAGTGCGGGCGCGGTGGCTCTACCCTTCATTCTGTTGGGCTCGATTTCTGTGTTGCTGAATACGCTGGCGGATATTGTGGTGGCCCTTGGCGCCAGCCGCATTAGGGAAGGGGCTGCATCACGGCCCGCCTTCATTCGGCGGCTGCGCGAAATATCGGGCGCATCAATGATTGCTTTGGGGGCTGGCTTGGCCCTGGCCAAGCGGCAATAAATTGGTTGGGCGGCGCGCCGGAAATTGGCGCGCCGCCCAATCTTGTTACGCGCTTTCGTAAAGCCGCGTCAGGCTGAATTCGCGGTGGCCGAGCAATTCAGCCGCGGTCAATTCGCCATCAGCGGTGCGGATGATGCAATCAAGCAGGGCTTCGCCCGCTTCATCCATATTCATCTGCCGCTGCAATAGCCCAGTCACATCCACATCAATATGTTCAGACATGGTGCGCTGCGTGCGTGGATTCGCAGTAAGCTTGATCACCGGCAGGATCGGGTTGCCGATGACATTCCCCTGCCCGGTTGGGAAAGTATGCACAGCAAAGCCGGAAGCGGCGCAAAGCGTCACCATCTCAGCCGCGGCCGAACTTGAATCCATGAACCAAAGCCCCGAATGGGTCGGCGCTTCGGCCTTGTCCAGCACGCCATCCACCAGGCACTTCTTCCCGATCTTCTGGATATTGCCGAGTGCCTTTTCTTCGATGGTGGTCAAGCCGCCTTCGATATTGCCCTTGGTGGGCTGGCTTTCGGAAAGATCATTGGTCTTGTTGGTTTCGACCACGCGCTGGTAACGGTCAAACATCGCCTGGAATTGCGCGCGAATTTCTGGCGTGCGGCAACGTTCAGCGACCAAGTGTTCGCCACCCGTGAGTTCCGTGGTTTCACCGAAAACGAGCGTGTTACCGTTAGCCCAAAGCTTGTCGAAGGAATCACCGACCGTCGGGCAGGAAGCCAGGCCCGATGTAGTATCGCTTTCACCGCATTTCGTGGAAACCCAAAGCTCCTGCATCGAAGCGCGGGTCTTCTTCAGGCGTGAAGCGTGCTTCACCATGCGATAGGCTGCGCGGGACGCATTGGCGATGGTGTTGATATCGCCATTCTGTTCGATGGCGAAGCCTTCCACCGGCTTGCCAGATTTGGCGATGCCTTCAACGATGCGGCCGGTCCAGCCTGGTTCAATGCCAATCACCACGACGCCAGCGACATTCGGGTTGCTGCCCGTGCCGATCAGCGTGCGGAAATGCAAATCCAGATCGGCGCCGAATTGCAGGCGGCCATAGGCATGCGGAATGGCCAGCGCGCCTTTGATGTTGTTAGCGACCGCTTCGCAGGCAGCGTTGGAAAGATCATCAACTGGCAGGATGATGACGTAGTTGCGCACGCCCATGCGGCCATTTTCGCGGCGCCAGCCTTCAAAGGCAGCGTTTTTCAGATTGATGCCCATGGCGCTTACCACCGCTTCGTTTTGACGTTGTGGACATGCAAATGCTCGCCGGCCGCGATATTCTTCACCGCCTTGCCGATATCGACGCCGTATTTGATGATGGTGTCACCGGCAGCGATGGCGCGAATGGCAAGCTTATGGCCGATCGGAATATCTGACTTGGCGTTGAAGGCGATCATCTTATCCTGATCCATGATCCAGCCATTCAGCGCCTGGCCGGATTTGATCCCTTCGACAACGACGACGCCGACGGAATCGCCCTCGTCATGCACACAGAAATGCACGGTCATGCCGGCATATCCTCCCTTTTTTTGATGCTGCCGAAGGCTAGGGCGCAGGCCCTTCCGGGTCAATTGGCAAGCAGGCTTCAGATGGGTAGCGCGGTGGTGGATTTCACGCATTCCATGGCAAAGCGGGATGTCACCTTGCGCAGGCTGGAAACCCGGGCGGTCAGTTTGCGATAAAAGCCATCATAGGCTGTCATGTCAGAGACAACGACGCGGAGCAGGTAGTCCACATCCCCGCCGAGCCGCCAGCATTCGACGATTTCCGGCATTTCGGCCACCGTCTTGGCGAAGCTTTCGATCCAGGAAGCGGAATGGTCACCGGTTTCAATCGCGACAAAAACCGAAATGCCAAGGCCGAGCTTTTCAGCATTCACCAGCGTGACGCGCCCGGTGATGATGCCGGTTTCCTCCATGCGGCGGATACGTTTCCAGCATGGGGTTTGCGTGAGGCCTACCTCCTTCGCGATATCGCCGAGGGAGAGCGAGGCATCCGCCTGGATCAGGCGGAGGATGGCAAGATCGGTGGCATCCAGATCATTGAGTTTGGACAAGGTAAGCTCCCGGGTGTGAAGGGGGCGTTATGCTTCAGGCATCAACAGGCGGATCAGGCCATCAAGCTGATCAAGATCATTATAGCTGATGGTGACCTGCCCGCCCTTGCCGAAATGCTTGATGGCAACTTGCAGGCCAAGCCGTTCAAGCAATTGGCGTTCAAGCGCCAGCGTATCGGAATCCTTGGCATTAGTGCGCCGCGCTTCGGGATTTTTTGGTTGCGCCGCGGCCATGGCTTCGGCCTGACGGACTGAAAGGCCGCGCGTGAGGATTTGCGCGGCGAGTTTTTCCGGTTCTTCCGCACCCAGCAAGGCGCGGGCGTGGCCGGCACTGAGGCGACCAGCGCGCAGATGCTCGCGGATAGTCGTGGGGAGATTGAGCAGGCGAAGCGTATTGGCGACATGGCTACGCGATTTGCCGACAGCACGCGCGAGGCTTTCCTGATTAAGGCCGAATTGTTCGATCAGGCGGGAAAAACCTTCGGCTTCTTCGATGGCGTTCAGGTCTTCGCGTTGCAGGTTTTCAACCAGGCCGGCAGCCATCGCCATGCGGTCATCGAAATCGCGAATGACAACAGGAACATCATGCAGCTTGGCGATTTGGGCCGCGCGCCAGCGGCGTTCGCCCCCGATGATCTGATAGCGCCCTGCGGCACCTGGCTTCGGGCGCACGAGCAGGGGCTGCAAAATGCCGTGTTCGGTGATGGAAGCAGCGAGTTCCTGCAGCGCCTGACGGTCCGGTTCCATGCGCGGCTGAAAGGGGCCCGGTTCGATCATGGCGATCGGCAAGCTGCGCGGTGGGCCAGAAGTTGGCGCGCTTGGCGCCGGCGCATCGCCCATCAGGGCCGATAGGCCCATGCCGAGCCGGGCGGGCTTTTTCATTGGGCCGTTTCCTTTGGTTGCTTCTCGCGGCGGATCCATTCATGCGCGAGTGCGACATAGGCTTCCGCACCGGCAGAACGATGATCATAAACCAGCACGGGCAAGCCGTGGGACGGTGCCTCAGTGATGCGAATGTTACGAGGGATGACTGTTTCATAGACCTTGTCGCCAAAGAAGGCGCGCACGTCAGCAGCGACAAGTTCAGAAAGATTGTTGCGTTTATCGAACATCGTCAGAACGATGCCGCCAAGCTTGAGATTTGGGTTCAAGCTTTTGCTGACGCGTTCAATGGTACGTGTGATTTGGGAAACGCCTTCAAGCGCAAAGAATTCGCATTGCAGCGGCACCAAAACCTCATCCGCCGCGACCAGGGCATTCAGCGTTATCAGGCCGAGCGATGGCGGGCAATCAATGATGATGAGATCTGTGCCGGCCAGGACATCGCCAGCGGCTTCGAGCGCGTTCAGCAGGCGCCTTTCGCGGGCCTCGACATCGATCAGCTCGATCTCTGCGCCGGCCAAATCAGCATCGGCCGGCAGCAGATCAAGCTGCGGGATGCGCGACGGCCTGATCAATTCCGCCAAGGGCGCGGCACCAACAAGTAGCGCATAGCTACCCTGGCCCCTTTCCTGTCGCGGCAAACCAAGGCCGGTTGAAGCATTG
>CAMCEP010000073.1 GCA_945873675.1 Asaia bogorensis | reverse complement strand
GGCGGCGCTGGCGCCACCTCCGGCTCTCGCGGGATTATCGTTTCCGGCGGTAAATCCCCATCGAAGACATCAATATCATCCGGCCAGAAAAGGCTTGTCTCCAAACCGGCAGAAGGGAGCAAAAACACTAAGGGGCCAGGTTCCAGATGCCGCGTCAGCCTTGGCCCAATCACCAAAACAGTGTCAGCCCCTTCCTGGCGGATTTCCGCCGGGCTCAGTTTTTCTTCCTGCACCTGCCAGCCGCGCCGGCCGAGATTGGCCGCGGCATAGCCTTCGCGCAGAATCCTGAATTCCCCATTAGGCGGTACTTGCATGCCAGCGATAGTGATGCGCGCATGGCCCAGGGAAAAGCGCCGATCATTTTCAACACGTAGCTTCATGGGGGGCGGCCTTCGTGCTTCATTTTTCAGGCGGCCGCCTTGCGGAGCCCACTCAGCAGACTGCCGAGGCGGGCATTGGATTTTTCGTCCACCATCGCGCCCCCCGCGCCGCGCACATTGTCTTCCACCAGCCGAACAAAGGCGACAGCCCAATCAACATAAAACGCAGCATCATAGGCCATTGGGGTTTCAGAGAGCCGCGGCATGTCATCGGTGGGGGCTGGTGGGCGGATAAAAATATTGCGCCCATCGCGCCCGGCTTTGGGGCGCGCTTCAATTGGCAGTTTTTCAAAGCCCATCCAGGTGACGAAATCATTGATCGCGCGTTCGGCAATCATCACGGGCTTCAGCAGCCGATTGGCCATGGATTCATTATAGGCCGCTTCCGTTCGCATGCGTGATGCGATGTTTTCGCGCAGCTTCAGGCGCCGCGCGCCGGCAGCAAGCTGGGCGACCAGCATCGCAATCGCCTCACGATCCATGCGGAACAATTCAGGGCTATCGGTGCGCGCGGCGAAGCGATGCATGTTCTGCAACCATTCCGCCACCGCAGCCTCGGCAAAAAGATCCGCCTGATCGCGCGGACCTTCTTCCGCTTCTTCAATCGGTACGGCCGGCGCGGGATCATCTTCGAACAGTGCTTCAAATTCGCTCCGCAATTCCCGCGCGGTGGTCTTGCGGCCAACCGGCGCGGTCACGGCAGAAGGTGTCTCAGCCGCAGCCAATTGCTGGCGGCGGAACAGCTCGGCAAGGGTTTCGCCCTGCACCTGCAATTCACGCAACAATAACCCAAAGGCCTGGGCTTCCGCGCAGGCAAGCAATTGCCGCCCAACCAGCCGCGCTTCTGCCCGGCGCTTGGCCAATTCCGCATCAAGATCACCGGAGACATGATAGGCTTCCAGTCTTCCCGCCATGCGCTTGGCAAGATCACCAAGCTGGCCCTGCACCTGGCGGCGCTTCAGCGCAGGGTTGCAAACCGGGCGGAGCTTTTCGGAAAGATAGCCAATGCCGCCATCATTCAATGCCATGCCCGCTTCCCAGGCACGTTCCGGATTGGCGAAGTGTTTTTGTACATCCGGATTAGAGAGGAAATTCGCCTTTAACCGCGCCACGCGTTCCATATCGCGAAAGCCAACTTCGCGGCCCATATCGTTATAATCCAACAGCCCCTTGTTCATCACTTCAGGGTTGCGCAGCCAGAAAGTATTGTTGAAGGGCTGCCCCGGCACCCATTCTGATGGCCAATCATGGCCAAGGCCGAGGAATTCGAAAATCGTCGTCTTCAGCCGAGTGGACCAGCGTTCCACATTGTCTTCCGCGCCGCCTTTGATCTCAAACTCCATGTCGAACATAGTGAGCACCAGGAACAAGGCGACATCCTGGCCCTTTCGTGCCTCAGGCGTGGCGCCATGCGTGCCATCAATCCAATTTCGCACCATGGCAGGCACGGTGCGCACTTCCTGATTGCTGTGCTTCAGGCAGAGCAACATGGAAGTCAGTTCCTGTTCCGCCAGATAGCGCTGATACAAATAGGCAACCTTGCCGCGCCGTAGCAGCATGAAAAGATCCGTCTGCGCCACTTCCTCAGCCTTGGCGGCGTTGTATTTCTCACGCCCGCGCGCGCCGGGGAAATCCAGCAGATCGGTATAGTCGAAGAAATCGAACGGCTTGTCTTCCAACTGCAACTGTAATTCGGCGACAACCGCCGTCAGTACCGCGCGCGGCAATTCTGTGCGGCGCCCGGCACGTGTTGCCACCGGCACGGGATCACCGTCGCCCTTGCCCAGATGGGACATTGTCTCGACATCGATGATGCTCTGCGCCTTTGGCTCAATCGCCAGCATGGGGCAGCAGGCTTCTTCTGGAAAATCGAGCTGCGCGAGCGCCTGAACCAATTTCAGCGCCGTCGCCGTCATGGTCGGCGTATTGTTCCAAAGCAGGCCGTAAAGCTCCACCCGATCGGCAATGGCAAGGCGCGGGGCCAAGCTTTCAATTTCCCGCCAGGCACCGGGCTTTAGCGCCAGATGGGTTGGATGGTTCAGGAAGTAGCGTTCAAAATACTCGAACAAATCATAGATGTCATCTTCATTCAGCCGCCCAACTGCTGTTGGCGCGGCCTTCGCGCGGGCTTTTGCCAGACTCGCTTCAATGACGGCGCTCTCAAGCGGGATCACCGTGTCACGGTCAAAATCCTCCATGAAGGCATTGGCCATGATTTTTACGATGTCGGTTTCAGACAGCATGCGGCAGACTACAGGCATGCCGGGCAGGCCGCTCACCGGGCGCGTCGTGAAGCGCGTCACGAGGCCGGTTGATTCCTTGCCACCATCGGGGTTGATGTCGCGGTTGAAGCCGCGCAGCTCCTCACCAAAACGGATAGTGGTGGGCTTGCCTTCCTTCCGCGCCAAGGAGGCGATCAGATAGCTTTTCCCCTGTTGGCTTGGGCCAAAGACGGAAACGCACATCGGCCGGCGCGCGGCATTGGCAAGCTTCCGCGCACGTAAGCCTTCGCGCCGGAAATCGCGCGCCAAGGCAGGGCCTTCTTCGCGCACCGCATCGCCGGCCTGGGCTATCCATTCAATGGCCCCATGCGCGGCATCCGCCACCGCATCACAGCTTTGCGCCAGGGCTTCGTTTTCGGCATTCGGTGTTGTCATTGCCTGATCCTCATGGCACCGAAAGCGCGCCGGTATCGCGCCAGTAACCTGCCTCGCTGCGTTCGGTTTGCAGACGCAGGCGCACAATGCCGCGATGCTGCGGATCGCCCTCGGCATCCAGGATTTCGTCTATAGTGAAATCCTCCCGCAATTCTTCCGCATCCGCGCTTTCGGGATCTATTTCCGCTCGCTGGATGGAAAGCTTCAGCGGTAATTTCAACCGCGGCACGTTATCGGGATTGGCGTATTCCAGAATATACAATCGGCTCGCCGTCCAGCGTTCCAGATCCAATTGGCGAAAACCAAGAAAGACTGGGGCGCGGAATTCCATGGAGAATTTCACATCCTGCGATGCGCCGGGCGCCTTGGACAGCGCCGCATCCGGGTCCTGCAGCAGCACATTCTGCCGAAGAATTTGTCCCGAAATTTCCATCCGTCCGAGGTATTTCGCGGTCGAGCGCATGGCAAGCCGGCTGGTGCGCATCAGGAAGCTTTCCAAACGCCCTTCAGCCACGGCGCAGAGCATGGCACCGACCGCCGCCGTGGTTTTGGGATCATCCACGCGCCCGGCAGAATCGCGGAAGGGATACCAGCTTCCGGCGCGATAGCGATGCATGCCGACAATGCGATGCGGCGGCACCGGCATCTTGGCCAGCACCATATCAAATATCGCACGCAGCCTGGATGGCCTGCCAGACAGCAGCAGCCAATCGCAATCAAAGGCATAGACTACTTCGCAAAGATCAGCGATTACCTGGCCAAGTGCGGCCTGCACTATTGCATCCACACTGCCCGCCGCAGCCGCCATTTCCGCTTCCAGCAAATGATACCCAGCAGCACCGGCGCGTGCGGCCTGCTGTTCAAAATACCGCAGCGGTGCGGCGACATCGCGCCCAAGCAGAATGGTGGCGAGTTTTTCGCGCAGGAATTCGCCAGTCGCACGTTCATCTATCTTTTCGTAGCCATGCAAAATCGCAAGCCCGGTTGGTTCCAGCACTTGCGTCACGAATTGTCGGCGCAAATGGCGTTCCAATTCGCTTTGCGCCCCCCGATCCCCGCCCAGCACTTCGCGGAGCAACGCCTTGGGGTCGCGCGCGCCGGCCTGGCGCAGGCTTTCTTCAAGCTGCGGCAGGACGATACTTTGAATAACCTCCTGCAATACCTCATCGCCCGCAATGCGGAAGCCTTCGCGGAAATTCTGATGCGGTTCAATTTCCTGGCCGGCTTCGGCGGAATAGGTGCAGATCATCAAATCCGTGGTGCCGCCGCCAATATCAATGCTGGCCACGCGCAAGGATGGCGCCTTGCCATAACCGTCCCGCGTGCGCCCGGTCAGCGCGAAGAAGCTGGCCGGATCACCACGCAAGCGCTGGCTTGCTTCCGTATACAGGAACACCAGTTGCGTCGCAGTCGCCTCATCCAGGTTGGCGATGATGCGCGGTTCCGGCGGTGGTGCTGCGGCGCCAGGCGCGGGATTGCCCCAGCCCATCATGTCCCAAGCAAGGCGCACTGCCGCTTCAGCGCGATGGCGGAAAATGCGCTGTTCCGCCAGCGCCATGGCCGGCGGCATGGTCAACAAAATACGGCGCAACCGGCGCGGCACATCGGGGAAGCTCCGCGCATAGCGGGTTTCGACTGAATTGATTTGCGATAATGCCTGCAACAGGATTTCCGCCAGCAGAAAGCTCATCAGCGATGAACGGCTGAAGCGCGCACGCACGGCGGGTTGGCGCGGTGCGCCACCACGACCGCGCGGCTTGGCGCGCAGTACTTCGCCTTCTTCCGTAACCCAGGCCATGAAACTACCGCTCACAGGTGGTTCCGTGGTCACGCCATCAGCGGCCATGCCATTGAAGCGCCAAACCTGGGTTGTGGGTCGTTCATCCCAAAGATAGCGCTTGGGCGAAGACAGGCCTGTTGCCCCTTCATTGCCGCGCGCCGCGGCGGAAAGCCGCACGGCTTCCGGGCCAATCCGCACTGGGCTCAGCCATTGAAAGGCATTGCCGCGCCCAGAACGGCGACTAAGCGCATCCTTGCCGAAACTTGCACGCGCAAATTCCACGCGGCTTTCGAAGGGAAAGGCATAGCCCAATTCAGGCGCACTCAAATCCCGCAGCTTCAGCGGATAGCTGTTGTTCAGATTAAGCCGGCTGTCGCGTTCATCTTCCACCAGAATGCCGCAGGTGCGCGCATTGCCAATATCCAGTACCAGATCAACATTGATGGGCTCATAGGATTTGCTGTTGGACACCACATCCACCAGCTTTACGCGCGGCAGGATGCGCGCTTCGGTCAGCAATTCCAGAAGCGTGATGTAGCGCGCCCAATGTTCGCAGGCGCGCTGCTCATCTTCAGGGCGAGGGCGACGGCCAGTCGCGGCACGCATTTCCTGCAAGACTTCTTCAAGCCATTGGATCAGCCAGGGTTCATTCATGAACCAGCTTGTCTGTTCCCGGTCAGACACAAAAGTGAATTCGCCGGCGCGTTCGCTATCGGCGGGCGAAATAGCGGTATAGGGCCGGCCTTCTTCGCGTGCGCGTAACGCCGTATCAAAGGCAAGCACGGCGTGATGCGTATGGCCTTCCTCATCCGGGCCGGAAAGCGCCGTGATACGCAGCCGCGCCCAATTGGTCGGTCCCTTGTCATAGACTTCCTGGCCCGATGCCCCCACAGCCGCCACGCGAAAATAGGGCAGCGGTATCCAGCGCCCGAGGATGAATTCCAACGCCTGGCCGCGCCCCACCTGATAGATTTCCTCATCGGGTGGGCTGCGGCCACTGATCGGGTCCAGCAGCGCGCCTTCGCCGCTTTCGGTCAGGCGGCGCAAATTGACCAGGCCCGCACTGGCCGGGTCAGCACCTGGTGGCAGCGGCTGTTCCCAGAAGGAACGCGGCGCGCGCGGCAGGCGGTCCAGGTTGAACCGGATGTCAATGAATTGCAGACCGGTCTGCGGCACGAGGCTGATGATTTGCGGCAGGCCCTGCATTCTTGAAAACCTTGAGACTAAAGACAGATACTTCCCAATATGCCGATCAGCCCCGCCCGGCGCAACCAAAGCCTTGCTTTTGCTGGAGGGTCAGGCGGGCAGCACCACCGGCTGAGGGTCCAGCCATTGCAGGAACCAGGATAGGCTGAAATGCAGATGCGGCCCGGTCACGCGGCCCGTCATGCCGATGGCGCCGATCCTTTGGCTTTTGGCGATGCTCTCACCCTCCCGCACGGATATCTCTGATAGGTGGGCGTAGAGGGAATTTACCCCGTGTCCGTGATCCAGCACGATCAATTTGCCAAAGAAGTGGAATTCATCGGCCAAAGTCACCCGCCCGGCGGCGCAAGCCAGCACCGGCGTGCCGGTGGGGGCAGCAAAATCCAGCCCGTAATGGGGCTGGCGCGGCTGGCCATTCAGGATCCTCTGGCTGCCGAAAACCCCCGAAATCCGGCCAGGGGCGGGGCGGATGAAGCCCTCGGCAAAGCCGGTCAGGTTGGTTTCAATCGCGCGCACCGCCGCCAGTTTCTCCCTTTCTCGGGCAATGCGGGTCAGGGTTTCGGCATCCGGTGTCACCTGCGCGGGTGGCAGGCCGGAAATGCTCTCGGTAGGCCATTGGCGCTTGGCGATGTTCAGCACGCGGGTTTCTGCGGCGCCTGAGGGGGGCGTGATCACCAGCCGCGCCTGCGCGGCATGATCGCGCCCAAAACCAAAGGCGAATTGCCCAGCTGGCGAGACCCTGACCGCTTTGCCATCCAGCGCCAGCCTGGTCCCTGGCGCGGCACGGCCCAGCACAAAGCCGCCCTGGGTCAGCGCGGCCTCATTCAAGGTGATAGCCCGGGCTGGCGTGGCCAGCAGCAGGGCGGGAGTCGCGATCAGCAATCGGCGGGGCAGAAGGGGCATCACAGAAGGCGTCCTTGGCGTGTGCCATCGGCACTCACCCCCACTTCGCCATCGGCGAAGGTCAGGCGCAAGGGCTGGCCGGGGGAGATCGCGCCCGCTGCCACCACCGGCGCACCCTTGGCATCGCGCACCAGGGCAAAGCCGCGCGCCAACACCGAGGTATAGGAAGCACTTTCCAGCCGCGCGGATAACCCTTCCAGCAGGGTCCGCCGCTGACGCAGCGTGGCCAGCACCGGGGCAGGCGAAAGCCGCGTGAGGCCCGGCGCAGCCGCCAGCCCATCCCGCCGCCGCGCCCAGGCGCTGCCCATTCTAAGATTGAGCGCTTCAACCGCCGCACGGCGCGCCAGAATGCCTTCTCGCGGATGGGGGATGCGGATCGCGGAAAGACGTTGCGCCCGCGCTGCCAGGCTCGCGCCAGCAGCGCGCGGCAGCCTTTCTCCCCAATCATCCAAACGTTGGCGCGATTGCGCGAGGCGCGCCGGCACATCCGGCAGGCCGCGTTCGGCGCGCAGCAGGCGAAGCCGCGCGCCATTCACCAGGCCAGAAGCCGCCTGACCCAGCCGCGCACCGGTTTGCATCAGGGCAGCGGCAATCTCCGCCCGGGCTGGCACGGCAAGCTCAGCGGCGGCGGTGGGGGTGGGTGCACGACGGTCAGAGGCGAAATCAATCAGCGTGGTATCGGTTTCATGCCCCACGGCGGAAATCAGCGGAATCGTGCTTTCGGCCGCGGCGCGAATGACGATTTCCTCATTGAAGGCCATCAGGTCTTCAAGGCTGCCGCCGCCGCGCGCCACAATCAGCACATCGGGGCGCGGCACGGCGCCGCCTTCAGGCAGGGCGGAAAACCCCCTGATGGCGGCGGCAATCTGTTCCGCCGCGCCCTGGCCCTGCACCGCGACCGGCCAAAGCAGGATATGGCGCGGAAAGCGGCGCGCGATGGTGGTGCGAATATCCTGAATAACCGCGCCTTTTTCGCTGGTGATCACGCCAATCACGCGCGGCAAAAGGGGCAGGGGGCGCTTGCGGCTTTCGTCAAACAGCCCTTCTTCCAGCAGCCGTTTGCGCAGCGCTTCGATGCGCGCAAGCAAGGCACCTTCGCCGGCATATTCCAGCCTTTCAATCACAAGCTGGTATTTTGACCGATCCGCATAGGTGGAAATCCGCCCCGTCGCGATCATCTCCACGCCGTTTTCTGGCATGGTGCCGATATTGCGCACCGAGCCTTTCCAGATGACGGCTTCGATCTTGGCGTCCTGATCCTTGAGCGACAAATAGATATGCCCGGAAGGATAGCGCTTCATTTCGGTGATTTCGCCGCGCAGGCGCAGCCGCCCGAAAGCGCCTTCCAGCGTGCGGCGAATGGCGCCGGCCAGATCGGCGACGCCATATTCGGGGGTGTTATCCGGGCGGGATTCGTCCATAGGACAAATCTAGCCTGGATCCGGGCCTTATGGAATCAGCCCCCAGGGGTGAAAATCCGGCTATTCGCCCGCCACGCCACTCCGCGCCACTGCCTGGGCCTGCGCGGCCAAGGCGCGCGCCATTTGGCTCAGCGCTTCCTGGTGCTTGTCATTGTCAATCAGCGCGAAATTGCGCGCGAGTTCCAGGCACATGCGCTGGCGCTGAGACATGGAAGGGTCCACGCTTTCGGATTTCAGCCCTTCAAAGAACCAGGAAATCGGCACGCCCAGCACCTGGGCAATACCGTATAGCCGGCCGGCCGAAATGCGGTTCAGCCCGCGTTCATATTTATGCGCTTGCTGATAGGTAACGCCGATCATCTTTGCCAATTGCTGCTGCGACAGGCCAAGCATGGTGCGCCTTTCGCGAATGCGCGCGCCCACATGCTTATCGGCAGCATTGGCCCTTTGGGTGGAGACCACTTCGACGATACCGGCCTCGGCCTCGCGGAATGATTGTGCAATTTCGACGATGCTGTCCATCAATCCGATTCCTCAGCGGGGCATCATGCCCCTCACTGAGGTCAGATTATGCGTGGCATTGGTGATCAACCGGTGAATATGTGGCTCAAAAATACAACGCGCTCAGCCTTTGGTGCGTGATTTTAGCGACGCCAATTCGCGGCGCAGTGTCTCAATTTCTTTCTTTAACGCCTCGGTTTCATCACCCGGGGCATTTTCCTCGCGTCGCGCGAAAGGGGTAAACAAGCTCATCGCGCGTTCCATCATGGCGATATTCTGCTTGCCCACTTCCTGCATATTCGGAACACCCGCCGGGAAGGGCATGAAGCCGCCCATGGTCTTGGCGAGCGTATCGCGCATCTGTTCTTGTTGCTGCGTGAAGGACGCCATGGCCGCTTCCAGATAGCGCGGCACAAGCGATTGCAGATTATCGCCATAAAGGCCGATCAATTGTCTGAGTACTGAAATGGGGAGCATATTCTGCCCCTTGCCTTCCTGTTCCACGATAATCTGCGTCAGCACGCTGCGGGTCAGGTCTTCACCAGATTTCGCGTCATAGACCACGAAATCCCGGCCATCGCGCACCATGGCGGCCAGATCATCCAAAGTGACATAGGATGAGGTGTCAGTGTTGTAGAGCCGCCGATTCGCGTATTTCTTGACAACAATCGGGGGCAGCGCCTTCTGCTCGCCGGGTTCAGGGGATTGACGACCAGACATGGGTGCTTGCCTCGGCTTCTTTGGTTCTGGATTGGACCTAGCACGTTACATATCGCAAAGCGAAAGCCTGTTGCAGTGCAAAAACGCGCGCTGCGGGTCATATCGCGCCGGGGCTGATGCGGCTATAAGACTGCCTTATGGCTGGCCCCGAGGATCTCGAAAAGCTTGCGGAAGACTGGATCGCGCTCTGGCAGAGCGAGGTGTCCGGGCTCGCCGCCGACCCCGAGCTTGCGGAAAGATGGGCCGCTTTCGCCGCCTTGGGCGCGGCCTGGTTCCGCGCAGCAGCGCAGTTCAGCAAGCCCTTCACGCCGGGTGCAAGCCAGCATGACAGCACCGTTCCGCCGCCGGGGCCCACGCCCGCTGCCGCTCCATCTGGGGCTGGCCGGGATCCGGGCCATGGCGGCAGCGGGGGCGCTGCCCGGGATGCCATGGCCGAACGGATTGCCACCCTTGAGCGGCGCCTGGCCGATCTCGAAAGCGGGGCAGGCGGAGGCAGCGCGAATCAGCGCCGCCCTCGCCTGCGCCGGCCACGCGCCTGAGGCGTTTCGCGGCGCGGTTCTGAACCGGCTGTTGCGCGCGGATCGGGCGCTGGTGGCGGGGCTTGCGGCCTATCGGCGCCATCCTTTTGAACGTCAGGCGCCGCCGGTGCCGGCCATTTGGGCCGAAGAAGACACTAAACTGCTCGATTACGGCGGGCAGGGGCCATGCGTGGTCTTTGTGCCTTCCCTGGTGAATCGGGCCTATGTGCTTGATCTGATGCCGGAAGCCTCCCTGCTGCGCTGGCTACCGGGGCAGGGGTTTCGCACACTGCTGCTGGATTGGGGCTGGCCAGGAGAGGCTGAGCGCCACTTCACCCTGACCGATTACATTGCCGGGCGGCTGGAACGTGCGCTGATGGCCGCGCCAGGCCCGGTGATCCTGGCCGGCTATTGCATGGGGGGCTTGCTCGGCTTGGCGCTGGCCTTGCGCCGCCCGGATTTGGTGCGTGGCTTGGCTTTGCTGGCGACCCCTTGGGATTTCCATGCCGGTCCAGAAGGTGAGGCGCGCGCCCGCGCCGCGGCCGCCGCTTTACCGGGGCTGGAAGCGCTGATGGAACCCACCGGCGCGCTGCCGGTGGATGTGCTGCAAACCCTGTTCGCCAGCCTTGATCCCTTTGGCATTGCCGAGAAATTCCGGGGCTTTGGCCGGCTTGAACAGACATCCCCTGCCGCGCGGCGCTTTGTGGCG
>CAMCEP010000072.1 GCA_945873675.1 Asaia bogorensis | reverse complement strand
ACGGCATTGCAGGGATCATAAATCGGGAAGATGCGATTGCCCCAGGTGGAATTTGAAATGGTGATATCACGAACCCAAACGCCGTCACGCGGCAGTGCGGCGCGCACTGCATCGGGGAAGCCCTGATAGGGGCCAAGCGTTTCGCGATACTCCTGCCCAGCGCGGGATTTCAGCGCAGCGAAATCAGCGGCGAAGCCTGGGTCAACCGACATCTTGCCCGCGAGCCGATCCGCGAGTGCGGCCATGGTCAGGGCCGCATCGCCATGCAGGAACAGCGAAGAAGCATAGCCGCGCCCATTGGCCGAAGCGTCGCCATCCACGCGGATCAGCGTTTGTGGCAGCTTCATGTTGAAGTCCATGGTTTCATGCCCGCGCAGGCGCGATCCCACGACCAGCATGGCATCCACGCTGCCATAAAATTCCTGCACGCGCGGTGATCCATTGCCATGCAGCGCGCCGAGGCTCATCGGGTGGTCTTCCGGGATAATGCCGCGGCCATTCCAAGAATTGACCACGCCAAAGCCCAAAGCCATCAAACGCGCCGCTTCCGCACCAGCCTGCTTCGCGCCATTGCCAAGCCAAATCATCGGGCGCTTGGCTTTGGACAGGATAGCAACCGCCTCATCCAATTCCGCTGGATTGGGCGGCAAGGGCGCGGTGATGGGCAGCACCAGCGCATCCAACCCGGCAGGGCGCGTAATGGCCGTGCGTTGCAGATCAATCGGGATTTCAACCGAAACCGGGCCACGAGGTGCAGACAGCGCTTCTGCCGCCGCGCGTACCAGCACGCCGAAAGCCTCTCCGGCGCTGCGCACGCGATAGGCCGCTTTGCAGACGGCAGCGAGAGCCTGGGTTTGGCCCGGCACGTCATGCACCGTGCCGACATCTCGATCAATGAAGCGTGTCGCGGTCTGGCCAGTAATGTGCAGCACAGGGCTTCCCGCAAAGCGCGCTTCCACCAGGCCAGGGATGGCATTGGCCATGCCTGGCCCCGTGCTGGTGAAGATCACGCCCAAATGGCCGGTCACGCGCGCATAGGCATCCGCCATATGCGCGCCGCCCATCTCTCCGCGCGCCTTCACATAGCGCAGACGATTGCGCTGGCCGATTGCATCCAGCATCGGAATATTATGCACGGACACAATGCCGAAGACGGTCGTAACACCGATCTGCGGCAGGAATTCCGCCACCAAATCGGCGACGGTATATTTCTCAGCCATGGCGCAGCCTCCCTATTTTTTATGTGCTTCAGAAACCAACAAGATCACCACCCTTGAGCTTCAGCATCTCTCGCGCTTCCGCCGGTGTGGCGATTTCCAGGCTGAGTTCTTCGAGGATGCGACGGATTTTCGCGACCTGTTCGGCGTTGGATTTCGCGGGCACACCCTTGCCGAGCCAGAGGCTATCTTCCAGCCCCACGCGCACATTGCCGCCCATCATGCCGGCCATGGTGGTGAAGGGCATTTGGTTGCGCCCCGCCGCCAGCACGGACCAAACGTAGTCCTTGCCGAAAAGCCGATCTGCCGTTTCCTTCATGAACATCAAATTGCGCGGTTCTGCCCCAATGCCGCCCAGAATGCCGAAAATGGTCTGGGTGAACAACGGTGCTTCGACAATCTTGCGGTCCAGCATATGGGCCAGATTGTACAAATGGCCGACATCGTAACATTCAAATTCAAAGCGCGTACCGTGCTCCTTGCCGAGCCGTTCCACGACCTGTTCGATATCCTGGAAGGTATTGCGGAAGATGTAATTGGTGGTGCCTTCCAGATAAGGCTTTTCCCAATCATACTTGAATTTCTTCACCCGCGCGGCCGATGGCGCGATGTTGAAATTCATCGAACCCATATTCAGGCTGCACATTTCGGGCTTCGCCAGCAAAGGCGCGGCAAGCCTTTCATCCAAGGTCATGCCAAGCCCGCCGCCCGTGGTGATATTGATCACCGCATCGGTGGATTGCTTGATGACGGGCAGGAATTGCATGAAGACCTTGGGGTCCGGCGTGGGTTGGCCATTTTGCGGGTCACGCGCATGCAAATGGATGATGGAAGCCCCCGCTTCCGCCGCGGCGATGGATTGTTCCGCAATCTCCTTCGGCGTGATGGGCAGGTATTCCGACATGGAAGGCGTGTGGATGGCACCGGTGACGGCGCAGGTAATGATGACCTTGGTCATGGCTTTCCCCTTGTTTGGCTTCTGACTGATCCTGCCGCGCGGAGCGCCGGAACGGAAGGGGGTTATTCGTGCCTGAGCGCCGTTATCGGGTCCAAATGCGCCGCACGGCGCGCCGGCCAGAAGCCGAAGAACAGGCCCGTCAGCGCCGAAACCCCAACCGCAATCAGGACCGCATCGGCCCGGACCAGTACCGGCCAACCCGCCACATCGGCCAGAATATGCGATAGTGCGACCCCCGCCAGCACGCCGGCCGCGCCCCCCAGCAGCGCCAGCATCACCGCTTCCAGCAGGAATTGCGCCAGCACATCCCGTCGTCGCGCACCGATCGCGAGCCTAAGGCCAATTTCGCGCGTGCGCTCTGTCACACTCACCAGCATAATGTTCATCACGCCAATGCCACCCACCAGCAGCGACACCGCGGCGACAGAGGCGAGCAAAGTGGAAAGAGTACGCGCCGAAGCATCGCGCGTTGCCTGGATATCGGAAAGATTACGGATGGAAACGCTATCTGGTTCATTGGCAGCCACGCGATGGCGTTGGCGCATCAGGGCGCGGATGGCTTCTTCCGCCGCCGCCATATTCTCACCTTCGTGGACTTTCACGGAAATCACACCCACCTGACGCGCATTGGCGCGTGATGCGCCCATTACGCTGCGCCGCGCGGTCCAATAGGGCACGAAAACCGTATCATCCTGATCCTGCCCCATCGGGTTCTGGCCCTTGCGCGCCATGACACCAATCACCTCAAAAGGTGTTTGGCGAATGCGAATCTCGCGCCCCACAGGGTCTTCTTCGGCAAACAGCATCTCGGCCACAGTGGCGCCCAGGATCACCACCTTGCGCCCGCCGGCGGCTTCTTCTGGAGAGAATAAGCGCCCGCCATCGGCCACCCATTCATGCGCGATGAAGTAATCCGGTTCGGTCGCCAGCACAGTGGTAGACCAGTTCTGATTGCCGGCCACAACTTGAAAGGTCTGGCGAATGGAACCGGCCGCCACCTGCACTTCCGGAATCTCGCGCGCAATCGCCACCGCATCATCCCAAGCGAGGTTGGAACGCCCACCCGCGCCAAGCCGCACGCCCCCCATGGTGGCGCTGCCACCCCAGACGATCAGCAGATTGGCACCCAGAGATTGGATCTGCGCCAGCACCTGCCGCCGCGCCCCCTCACCCACTGCCACTGTTGCAATTACCGCGGCCACACCAATGAAAATACCAAGCGCTGTCAGGATGGAGCGCAGCAGATTCGCCGAAAGCGCGGAAAGCGCGCCGCGCAAAGCTTCCAGCACATCAATGCCACGCCTGGCAGCAGAAGTGATGGGTGGCAGAAGCGCGTTCATGCCGCGGCATCCGCCTCAGGCAATGCGGCAAGGGCGGCTTCGGCATTGGCGGGGCTTTGCGCTTCATCCGCAATCAATCGCCCATCGCGAAAGCGCAGCACGCGTTCGGCAAAGCGCGCCACATCGGGATCATGCGTCACCATCAGAATGCCGACACCATCGCGATTGAGCGCCTGGAACAGCGCCATGATGGAAAGCCCGGTGCGCGTATCCAGGGCGCCGGTGGGCTCATCCGCCAGTATCAGATCAGGGCTGCCGACAATGGCGCGCGCAATCGCCACGCGCTGCTGCTGGCCGCCGGAAAGCTGTGTCGGGCGATGATGCATGCGATCCGCCAGGCCCACCGCCGCCAGCGCCGCCGCCGCGCGTTCGCGCCTGAGCCGCTTTGGCATGCCGCGATAAATCAGCGGCAATTCTACATTGGCGAGCGCATCAGCACGCGGCAGCAGATTGAAGGATTGAAAGACAAAACCAAGCCGCCGACTGCGGAGATCAGCAAGCCGGTCATGGGACAGCGCCCCCACATCTTCACCCATCAGGCGGTAGCTGCCGCGTGTGGGCCGATCAAGACAGCCAATCAGATTGAGGAAGGTGGACTTGCCTGAACCCGATGGCCCCATGGCGGCAACAAAACGCCCGGGTGCTATGGAAAGCGTCACATCCTGCAGCGCGGCCACCACGCCCTCACCGGCTGGGTAATGCTTGGTGAGGCCAGTGGTTTCAATCAAAGCCGTCATGGCATCAGAAAAGCCGCCTGGCGCCGGAAGCCGCGGCGGCGCCAGCGCGTTCCTGGCCGATGACCACGGCCGCACCTTCAGTAATATCACCGCTGATGATTTCCGTGACGCTGCCGTCAGAAAGGCCAATACGCAGTTGCACGGCGCGTGGCGGTGCATCGCCTTCCTGCACCCAAACCGTACCCGCCTGGCCTGTCGCAGCATTCCCACGCAGTGCGGCAAGGCGCGCGCGTTGGTCAGGGGTCAGCACCGCATTCAGGCGCGCGATCAGGCGCTGGCGGGCCGCTTGCGCCTGTTGGCGCCGCGCATCCGGGTCCTGTGGGAGCGCTGCCATGCGCGTGCGCATTTCCGCGCGTGCGGCTTCGATTTCGGTGCGTTGCGCGTCAGTCAAATCCGTGAGCTGCGCCAGCGCCTGATCCATTTGTTGCCCGCCGGCTTGTGCTTGCGTGGCGCCGCCTGAAGTGCCGGTACTGCCCGCCGGGCGCCAGCGCAGCGCCGCATTGGGTACGCGCAATGCATCATTGCGGATATCGGTGATGATGCGGAGTGTCGCCGTCATGCCCGGCAGCAGCCGGCCAGAAGCATTGGGCGTATTCACCACCACCGTATAGGTCACCACATTCTGTACCGTGGTCGCGGCGAGGCGGATTTCCTTCACGCGGCCGCGCAAGGTCTCACTGGGGTAGGACGCCACCGTGAAGGTCACTTCTTGGCCGGCGCGCACGCGCCCGATATCGGCTTCATCCACGGTCGCGTGCACTTCCATCTCATCCAGGCTGGCCGCGATCTGAAACAGGATGGGCGATTGGAAGGAAGCCGCGACGGTTTGGCCGACATCAATATTGCGGGAGACGACAACGCCATCAATTGGTGATTTGATGGTGGCGTTGCGAAGGTCCACCTCCACCTGGCGAAGCTGCGCCACTTTCTGTTCACGCGCAGCAATGGCGGCTTCCACCTGAGCTTCCGCCGTGCGGGCGGCGGCACCAGCCGCCAAAAGCCCGGCATCAGCGCGCGAGATATCAGCCTGGGCCTGCGCCACAGCGGCACGGAGCCGATCGGCCGTGAAGCCGGCGCGCAAGGCTTCGCGTTCTGTCCCCACACCTCGGGCACGCAATTCGGCGGTGCGCGCGGCCTCAACCTCGGCATCGCGCA
Organism: Asaia bogorensis; assembly: GCA_945873675.1. Taxonomy (GTDB): domain Bacteria; phylum Pseudomonadota; class Alphaproteobacteria; order Acetobacterales; family Acetobacteraceae; genus Neoroseomonas; species Neoroseomonas bogorensis_C. The sequence continues at coordinate 5,398 of CAMCEP010000072.1, read as the reverse complement.
GGCTCGCCTCGGCGCCCAAAAGCGCGGCGCGTACGGCTTCAATCTGCGCCCTGGCTTGCGCGTGGTCCGCCACCGCGCGTTCCGCCTGCGCGCGGGAGACGGTGATTTGTGCCGCGGCGGCATGGACATCAGCCTCGGCCGCCGCGCGGCGGGCTTCAAGTGTCGCGGTATCCAATTGCGCGATGGGTTGGTCGGCCTTAACCTTCGAATTGAAATCCGCCAGCAATTCGCGGATTTGGCCGGAAAGCTGGCTGCCCACCTGCACAAGGGTCACCGGGTTCACCGTGCCTGTTGCCGCCACCACGGCAGTGATGGACCCGCGATCGAGCGTTGCGGTTCTGACGCGCGCTGTGGTGGCGCGGCTGTCAGGTTCCAGAAAGCCAGGGCGCGGCATGCCGGCGCCCCACCAGGCAGCGCAAGCACCAAACATCAAGATAAGGGCGATGATCCATTTCCGCATGGCCCAACATAGCAGGGATTTCGCAACGCGCATGTCCCGAAACTTATCCCTCTGTAACCGATTTGGCTGGCATTCGCAGGGTCGTCGGTTTGGGCTAACCTATGGGCCGATGCTGGTCATGAGGGTTTGATGCGTATTCTGATATTGGGCGCGGGCGCCTTGGGCGGTTATTTTGGCGGGCGCCTGCATCAGGCGGGGCTTGATCCGTGCTTTCTGGTGCGACCCGGCCGCGCGGCGGTGCTTGCCCGCGATGGGCTTCGGATCACGAGTGGGCTTGGCGATTACCAGGCCAAGGTGACCACCATCACGCCGGAGGCGCTCACCCCCGGTTGGGATGTGGTGCTGCTGACCTGCAAAGCCTATGATCTGACTGAGGCGATTGAGACCATTCGCCCGGCCGTGGATGCGCGTACTGCCATCCTGCCTGTATTGAACGGCATCAGCCATATCGAAACGCTGCAACATACCTTCGGCGCCGAGCGCGTGCTTGGTGGCTTTGCAAAAATTCAGGCGAGCCTCGCGCCCGATGGCACGATCCGCCATTTGAATGATTGGCGCTGGCTGACCTTTGGTGAGGTCGCGGGCGGCATGAGTAAGCGGGTTGAACGCATAGCGGCAGCCTTGAGCGCGGCGTCCGGCATGGTGGCGACCGCTGTGCCCGATATCATGGCGCAGATGTGGGAAAAGCTGGTGCATCTTGGCACCAGCGCCGTCTGCACCGTTCTGATGCGCGCCAATGTTGGCGAAATCGCTCGCGCGCCAGGCGGCACTGCTTTCATGCATGGCATCCTGGAAGCCAATGCCGCCATCGCCGCCGCGGAAGGCTTCCCCGTGAGTGCTGCCTTCATGCAGCAATATCGCGGCGTCTTTGGCGATAGCGCCAGCGCCTATACCGCTTCCATGTTGCGTGATTTGGAAGCTGGTGGGCGGATCGAAGCCGACCATATTCTTGGCTTCCTGTTGGAAGCCGCGCGGCGCCATGGGCTACCAAGCGCCCTGCATGAGGCAGCGTTCCTACACGCCAAAGCCTATGAACAGCGGCGCGATGCCAAGCGCTTGCCGAAGTGAAAATCCCATCCAGGAGAATTCCATGCGATTGAAGGACAAGATTGCGGTCATCACCGGCGCTGGTTCCGGTATTGGCCGCGCGACCGCTGTGCTATTCGCGAAAGAAGGCGCGAAGCTTGCGCTAGTGGACCGCGATGCGGCGGCAGTCGAGGAAACCGCGAAACTTATTGGTGGCGCGCTGACGCGCGTTTCCGATGTCGGTGCCCCAGGTGCCGCAGATGAGGATGCGGCGGCTATCCTGCAACATTATGGGCGCATTGATATCCTATTCGCGGCGGCAGGATTTTCCGTTGGCGGCACGGTTCTGGACACGAAGCCCGAGGATTGGGACGCGGTGTTTCGCGTGCATGTTGGCGGTACCTGGCTTTGGGCGCGCGCCGTTATTCCCGCGATGAAGCGCCAAGGGGGCGGGGCGATCATCACCACCGCGTCGCAGCTTGCGATCGCGGGCGGCGCCGGCAATAGCGCCTATATCGCCGCGAAAGGCGCGATATTAAGCCTGACGCGTGTCATGGCGCTTGATTTCGTGGCCGATGGCATTCGTGTGAATGCGATTGTGCCAGGCGCCATTGATACGCCCTTGCTCGCACGCAGCATGGGCCGCCGCGCAGACCCGGAAGCAGCCCGCGCCGCATCGCGTGCGCGCCACGCCATGGGGCGCTTCGGCAGGCCTGAGGAAGTGGCCGATGGCGTGCTTTATTTGGCGAGTGATACGGCAAGCTTTACCACGGGCATTGCCCTGCCGGTGGATGGCGGATGGTTGGCGAAGTAGGGTTCCGGCAGCAGCATGGTGTTGTGGTGAGCCTTGCCCTCGTCCCGGCCAGGAACCACTTGAACGCAATGGATTAGGACTTACGTCTCGACGATGTTTAGCAAACAACGCCTAACACCTCACCTTGCGCGTCTGGAAGCCGAAGCCATCGGCGTTCTGCGTGAGGGCGCGGCCGCATTCCGCCGGCCAGTGCTGCTCTATTCCATCGGTAAGGATAGCAGCGTGTTGCTGCATCTTGCGCTGAAGGCGTTTTTTCCCGGCAAGCTGCCCTTCCCGCTGCTGCATGTTGATACCAACTGGAAGTTCCGGGAAATGATCAGCTTCCGCGATGCGACTGCTGAGCGTCTTGGGCTTGAATTGCTGGTGCATACAAATGCGGAAGGCCTGGCACGCGGTGTCAACCCGATTTCGTCAGGGTCCGCGCTACATACCCAAGTCATGAAAACGGAGGCTCTGCGCCAGGCGCTCGACAAATACGGGTTTGATGCCGCTTTCGGCGGAGCGCGGCGCGATGAGGAAAAATCCCGCGCGAAGGAGCGTATGTTTTCCTTCCGTAGCCCTGGGCATGTCTGGGACCCGCGCGCGCAACGGCCAGAGATCTGGACGCTCTTTAACACGCGGATTCGGGAAGGGGAGAGCATGCGCGTCTTTCCCCTTTCGAATTGGACCGAGTATGATGTGTGGGATTACGTAGCGGCAGAGCAAATTCCCGTTGTGCCGCTTTATTTTGCAGCGCCCAGGCCGGTGGTACGCCGGTCCGGCACCTGGATCATGCTGGATGATGAACGTCTGCCATTAAACCCGGGCGAAGCGCCCGAGACGAAAATGGTGCGATTCCGAACCCTTGGCTGCTACCCGCTTTCGGGTGCGGTTGAAAGCAATGCGTCGAACCTTTCCGAGATCATTGCGGAAATGCGCGCGGCACGCAGCAGCGAACGCGAAGGGCGTTTGATTGACAATGACACCGATGCTTCGATGGAACGCAAAAAGCGCGAGGGGTACTTCTGATGTCCACCCAACGCGATTTGCTGCGCTTCATCACCTGCGGTTCCGTGGATGATGGGAAATCTACCCTCATCGGCCGGCTGCTGCATGAATGCGGACTAATTTTTGACGATACCTACGCCGCGCTCAGTCGCGACAGCCGGCGCCACGGCACCACCGGCGAAGAAGTTGATTTCGCCCTACTGCTGGATGGGCTTGAGGCCGAGCGCCAGCAGGGCATTACCATAGATGTTGCCTATCGCTATTTCAGCACCCCGCGGCGCAGCTTCATCGTTGCCGATACGCCTGGCCATGAACAATATACGCGCAACATGGCGACCGGCGCTTCCACTGCCTCGCTCGCCATCATTCTGGTTGACGCCTCCAAGGGTATGCTGGCGCAAAGCAAACGCCATTCCCTGATTTGTTCTTTGCTTGGCATCCGCGACATTGTGCTTGCTGTCAACAAAATGGATTTGATTGATTTTGAAGCTAGGCGCTTTGAAAAGATTGTTGAATCTTACATGATGTTCGCGGAAAAGCTTAACTTCCGTGAAGTTATCGCCATCCCCTTGAGTGCACGGCTCGGCGACAATGTCACAAGCGCTTCCCAGGCGACACCCTGGTATCAGGGCCCAACCCTGCTTCAGCACCTTGAAGAAGTGGAAGTTGCATCGGATGAGGCGTCCAAGCCCTTCCGATTTCCTGTGCAATGGGTCAATCGGCCAAATGCATCCTTTCGCGGCTTTGCCGGAACTATCGCTTCAGGGCGGATTGCTGCCGGGCAAAGTATCCGTGTCGTGGGAAGTGGCCGAAGCTCTCAGGTTCAACGCATCGTGACGGCTGATGGTGATTTGCCAGAAGCCGTCGCAGGCCAGGCAGTGACCCTGACGCTAGCCGATGAAATTGACATTGCCCGCGGTGACATGCTGGTGACACCGGAAGCGCCACCCGAATATGCGGATCAATTCGCTGCCGATATCCTTTGGATGGGTGCTGAGCCCATGCTTTCTGGCCGCGATTATCTGATGCGTATCGGCCAGGATTGGACCCAGGGACGCGTAACGTCACTCAGGCATCAGATTGATGTGAATACCGGCAATCATCAGGCGGCGCGCACCCTTCAAATGAATGATTTGGGGCTTTGCCACCTTTCGACACTAAAGCCGATAAGCTTCGATACTTATGCGGAAAATCGCGCGACCGGTGCCTTCATTCTGGTTGATCGTTTCACTAATGAAATAGTGTCCGCCGGCATGATTCGCCATGCGCTCCGCCGCGCCAGCAATATTCATCGCGCTGATTTCACTATTGACCGCGCCAAGCGCGCGGAACGTAATGGGCAGCGCCCCATCCTTTTATGGTTCACCGGGCTTTCTGGTTCAGGCAAGTCCACCATTGCCAATCTGGTAGAACAGGCCTTGTTCGCCGCCGGGCGGCATTGCTGCAGCCTTGATGGCGATAATCTCCGCCACGGGCTTTGCCGTGATCTCGGATTCACCGCGGCCGATCGGGTAGAGAATATCCGCCGCGCCGGCGAAGTGGCGAAGTTGATGATGGATGCTGGCCTTATCGTGCTCGCCTCCTTCATCTCCCCTTTTCGGGCGGATAGGCAAATGCTGCGTGAATTGATCGGAGAAGAGGATTTCCTGGAAATTCATGTTGATGCACCGATCGAAGCCTGCATAACGCGCGACCCAAAAGGGCTTTATGCCAAGGCGAAGGCTGGGCTGATCCCGAATTTCACCGGGCTCGGCAGTCCTTATGAACCGCCGGATATCCCCGATATCCACCTCAAAACGGGGGAGTCGGGCGCGGAAGCCTGCGCCGAGCAGGTTCTAGCCGTACTCCGTCAAAGGGGCTTTGCGTGTTGATGGGGGCCTGAACTCCTGGAAATCGGCCAGGGCCTTGCCCTGGGCAGGGCGGATGTGCATTTTCGCCAGAGCCACAGGAATGCCGCTATGATCGCTCTGCCCTCACCCAAGCCTGAAATTCTTGCCCGCCGCGCAGAAATCATCGCGGCGCTGCAAGCACTTGTGCCCGGTGACGGCGTGATTGCAGAGGGCATTCGCCTAAAGCCTTATGAAACCGATGGGCTGGCCGCCTATCGGCAA
>CAMCEP010000071.1 GCA_945873675.1 Asaia bogorensis | reverse complement strand
CCCTTCCCGAAAATGCTCGATTGCCTGGCGAAGGTCACCACAAGCTGCCTGTTCATCATGCCGGAACGGCTGGCCAATGTGGATGCTTTCACCAATATTACCGAAGCGGTCGGCAGCGGGCCTTATCGCTTCATCCAGAATGAATGGGTGCCGGGCTCCATGCTCGCCTATGCGCGCAATGCTGATTACGTGCCGCGCCAGGAAGCGCCTTCCATGACGGCCGGCGGTAAGGTCACGCATTTTGATCGTGTGGAATGGCGGATCATTCCGGATGCCAGCACTGCATCCGCCGCGTTGCAATCGGGCGAGATTGATTGGTGGGAACAACCAACCGCCGATCTGTTCCCGCTTTTCATGCGCGGTAACGCAGCCCGCAACATCAAGGTGGATATCATCAATGATACGGGGCTGATTGGCATTTTCCGCCCAAACCACCTGACCGCCCCCTTCAATAACCCTGCCGTACGCCGCGCCGTGCTGACCGCCGTTAATCAGATTGACTTCATGACGGCGATCATTGGTACGTCCGGCGTTGAAGGCCGGGCTGATCTCCGTCGCGAAGGCATTGGCTATTTCGCGCCGGAAAGCCCGATGGCGAGCAATGTCGGCATGGAACGCATGCGCAAAAGCATTGATGCCGCGCGCGCCGAATTGCAGGCGGCTGGCGCCATGGGCCAGCGCCTTGTGCTGCTGAATGCAACCGATCTTGCTTCCATCAATGCCGCAACGCTGGTCGGCGCTGATCTGTTCCGCCGCATGGGCTTCAATGTGGATCTGGTGAGCACGGATTGGGGCACGCTGGTTGCACGCCGCGCCAGCAAGAATTCGCTTGATCAGGGCGGCTGGTCCGGCTTCTTCACCTTCTGGTCCGGCATTGACCATTGGAATCCGGCGAGCCACGCCTCCATCCGCGGCCATGGCGATAATGCCTGGCCGGGCTGGCCCAATATCCCGGCCCTGGAAGCGCAGCGCGATGCCTGGTTCAACGCGCCGGATGCGGCGGCAGAAGCGGCAGCGGGCCGGGAGATGCAGCGCATTGCGTTTGAAGAAGTGCCCTATGTGCCGACGGGCATGTATTACCAGCCTACCGCCTATCGCCGGAACCTGACCGGTATGCTGAAGGGCCAGCCGCCGCTGTTCTGGAATATTCGGCGGGCGTAGCGCCTGCCCGGCTGCGCCCCGCTTTTGAGGGCGCGGCCGGGTTTCACCCGAAGCCGGCAAGGGGCTATAAGCCGGTCATGAGCGAAGCACCCCCGACCCGCCGGCTTTTCGGCACTGATGGCATTCGCGGCAAGGCAAATGCCGCGCCCATGGATGCCGCCACCGCGCTGAGGCTCGGCCAGGCGGCGGGCAGCTTTTTCAACCGCGGCAATCACCGCCACCGCGTGGTGATCGGCAAGGATACGCGGCTTTCCGGGTATATGCTGGAACCGGCTTTGACCGCGGGTTTTATTGGCGCGGGCATGGATGTGGTGTTGGTGGGGCCCTTGCCCACGCCGGCGATTGCCTTGCTCACGCGCTCGCTTCGCGCCGATCTGGGCGTGATGATCAGTGCTTCCCACAACCCGTATGAGGATAACGGCATCAAGCTGTTTGGCCCGGATGGGCTGAAGCTGACCGATGATCAGGAAGCGGAGATCGAGGCGCTGATGGCGGGCGATCTCAACGTGGCGCTGGTGCCGCCGGCGCGGCTTGGGCGCGCAAGCCGGCTGGAAGATGCGCCGGGGCGCTATATTGAAGCCGCAAAGGCATCCTTTCCGCGCGGGCAGACGCTTGATGGGCTGCGTATTGTCGTGGATTGCGCCCATGGCGCTGGTTATCGCGTGGCCCCAACTGTGCTGTGGGAATTGGGGGCGGAAGTGATCCCCATCGGCGTCGCCCCGGATGGCTTCAACATCAACAAGGGGGTGGGTTCCACCGCGCCTGCATCACTTGCGACTTTGGTGCGTGAACGCCGCGCCGATTTGGGCATTGCCTTGGATGGTGATGCCGATCGCGTGGTGCTGGTGGATGAGGCCGGGCAGGTGATTGATGGCGACCAGATCCTGGCGCTGATTGCCCATTCCTGGCACGCGCAATCCCGCCTTAACGGGGGTGCGGTGGTGGCGACCGTCATGTCCAATATGGGGCTGGAACGCTTCCTGGCCGCGCGCGGGCTTGGCTTGCTGCGGACCGCGGTTGGTGATCGCTATGTGGGTGAGAAGATGCGCGAAGCCGGCTGCAATCTGGGCGGTGAGCAATCCGGCCATATGATCATGCCCGAATTCGGTACGACCGGGGATGGGCTTATCGCAGCCTTGCAGGTGCTTTCGGTGCTGGTGGAAGACAAGCGCCCGGCGAGTGAGGTGCTGCGCTGCTTCGCGCCCTTGCCGCAGCGCCTGGTGAATGTGCGCTACGCCGGCGCCTCACCGCTGGTGAAGCCTGTCGTGGTCCAAGCCATCGCCGCTGAGGAAGCGGCCCTTGGCGCGCGCGGCCGCGTACTGATCCGCGCGAGTGGCACGGAACCCGTGATCCGTGTGATGGCCGAAGCTGAGGATGAAGCCTTGGTGGATGGCGTCGTCAGCCGCCTTGCGGATCTGATCAAGGCGGAGGCCCGCGCCGCATGAAGGGGCGCGTGCTGATCATCGCCGGGTCTGATTCCGGCGGTGGTGCGGGCATTCAGGCAGACCTGAAGGCCGTGACCGCGTTGGGTGCCTTTGGCATGACGGCGATCACAGCGCTGACGGCGCAAAATACGCTTGGCGTGCATGGCGTATTGCCCGTGCCGCTGGAATTCCTGCGTCAGCAGATCGCGGTGGTGCTTGATGATATCGGCGCGGATGCGCTGAAAACCGGGATGCTGGCTGATAGCGCGACCATTGAAGCGGTGTGCGCTGAAATCACTGCCCGCGCGCCCGCCGTAGCTTTGGTGGCCGATCCGGTGATGGTGGCGAAGGGCGGCCACCCCTTGCTGGTGCCGGAAGCCGCCGAGACCTTGAAGCGCTGCCTTTTGCCGATCGCCACCGTGCTGACCCCCAATCTGCCAGAGGCCGAGGCTCTTTGTGGCTTTGCCATTGCCGATGTCGGCGCCATGCACCAGGCGGCCAAGGCGCTGCTGGCCCTTGGCCCCAAAGCTGTGCTGCTGAAGGGGGGGCATTTGCCGGGCGATGAGGTGGTGGATTTGCTCGCCACCGCGACAAGGATGGAAATCTTCCGCGACCGACGGATTGCCACGCGCCATACCCATGGCACAGGTTGCACGCTAGCGAGCGCGGTGGCGGCAGGGCTGGCGCAGGGGATGTCGCTCAGGGATTCCGTGATCCGCGCCCGGGCTTATGTCCGCGCGGCGATTGCGGCCGCGCCGGGCTATGGTGCTGGCCATGGGCCGCTCAACCACGCGGTGACCTGCGATCCTGGGATTTTACGCTGAAATCCAGCTTATCAGCGGCCTTCTTCACGATTTGTTAATCTTTTCCAACGCAATTTGTCGCCATGGCTATCAATATGAGTGCCACCCTCATGGCGGGGTTGTTTGGCCAACAAGGTCAGACCGCGCTGATGCTCCCCTACGGAAACGCTGCCCCTGCGGCCAGCGCCGGGGAAGCTGTCGTCGCCTTCCGCCGTGTCACTAAAGTCGGTGAGGAGGAAAAGGGCCTCGCACGCGAAAAGAAAGACCCCATCACGCTGACAGCTTTGGCGCAGTTTCGTCAGGCTTTGGATGCAGCACCTAATATAGATAAGGCGCTGTCTGATCCGCGCGTATTGAAGGTGCTGATGCCAGCGCTTGGCCTGCCGGATCAGGTCGGCAATGCAGGCTTGGTGAAGCGGGCTTTGTTGTCCGACCCCAATGACAAAAAAGGGGTTGCGGTACAGCTTGGCACCACCTGGAAGAATGCCGCCGCCACGCTCAATCTAAAGGCGACAACCACGCCAAAGACTGTCGCCTTTGAAGGGCTCACGGATAAGGAAACCACCGCCGTAGCCGGGCAATTGCGCCTGGGTGAGGCGGTACTGACGGCCCCCGCAAGCCGGGCGGCTGTGCCAAAACTCAAGGCTTTTGAAGGTCTGGAAGACAAGGTGACCAGCGCACTGATTGCGCGGCTTCGCCCTGGTGAGGAATTGGTCGCGGACCGCGCGCGGCGCGAAGTTGAACAGGTTGCGGTGTTGACCGCAGTCGCCATCCGTCAGGCGGAAGTGCCGCCCGATAGCCTGCCCGTGATTGCCAAGGACGCCCTCAAGCAAATGGCCAGCTTGATGCGGAACGGATCTTTCGACGCGGCGCTGGCGAGCGTTGATGATGCGCTGATCGCCCTTAACACTACGGCTGGGTTGACGCCTGAACAATTGCGCCAGGGCCGTGTGGCGCTGATGGAAGGCGGCATTACGCTTGACCAATTGCGTCGTGATGCCTTCGGCGTTGCGCGGCGGGTCGAAAAGCTGGTGGCGCTTGATGCGCCAAGCGGCCCGGCTTGGGCACCCGACTACAAGACCAGGCTTGATGCCTTCCAGAAGGAAGGCGCCGACAAGAATTCGAATTTCTCGCTGGAAGTGGCCGCTGCCATGGCGAAGCGCATGCAGGATACCGCGCTGAATGCTGATGAGCGTGATCTGGCCAAGATTTATCTCAGCAACGCTACGAATATCCTGAACACGCGCGATGGCAAACCCACCAAGGCACCGATTGAAGGCGTGCCTTCCGCCCGCATCACGCAGGCTGATACCACGAAGCTGTTGGCCGCCATGAAGAATGCCGCGCCGCCCAGTCTTTCACGCGCTCAGCTTGAAGTGACTTACGCCGCCGGTGCTGCACTCAGCGCCATCAAGCTTGCCGAAACGCCAGTATTCGGCATGCCATCACTCGCGAGGCAGGCGTTGAATGATATTGCGAGGCTAACGCGGGCAGGATCCTATGGGGCCGCGATACAGCGTGCTGATGAGACTTTGGCCGCGATCACGGATGATGCTACGATGCTTGCTTCCAGCAAGCGTTTAGGCAGTGCGACCCTGCTCGAAACCAGCGCCTTGATTGAACAGGTACAACGCAATGCGCCTGGGGTTGCCGTAAGGCTTGAAAAACTCGCAGCGCTTGAGACACCTTCGGGCGCCGCCTGGTCCCGTGATTTTCAATCTAGATTTGAGAATTTCCAAAAAGACGGGATCAACGGCAATATCAATTTCGCCCTTGAGATATCCGCTGCCATGGCTGATCGCATGCTCACCAGCGCGACAAGCCTTGATCAGACCTTCCAGGCGCAATCCTTGCTGAGCAGAAGCAAGCAAGTGTTGAATGGTCGCGATGGGAGGCCGCTTTCAAGCGCCGCAGGCGTCCAGCAATCGCGCATCCTGGCTTCTGATGCTGATAAGATCGTGACGTCCATGAAGGCGGGGCTGCGCCTTGGCAGTCTTTCCGATCCAAAGATGATCGACATCCTGACCAATGGCTTCACGAAATACGAGTATCGCACTGGGCTGAGTGACGCTAATCCCGGTATGGCGAATGCGGTTTACTTCAGTGAAAACGCCAAAACCGTGAAAACGGTCTATGATCTTCTCGGCAATGGCGTCATGCGCCGCGTAGTGCTGGGCGCACTTGGCATTCCCGATCAGGTGGCGATCCAGCCGGTTGAAACTCAGGCGCGGGCAGTGCTTGCACGGCTTAAGCTGGCTGATTTGCAGGACCCGACCAAGGTTCGCGCCATGGCTGAACGTTATCTGATGGCGGAAGCTGACAAGGCCGCGGCAAGCGCGGGGAGTAGCGCAAGCGATCCTTTCGCAACGATCTCAAGCCTTTCGATCCGGGTTTGATCTGCGGTTTGCGCTGACGCCGCGGCCATTCTATTGCGCGGCATCATGAAGCTTTCCCTATTTCTGGTTGACGCCTTCACCACCCGTCCCTTCGCGGGCAATCCTGCCGCGGTGGTGCCGCTTGAAGCGGCGCTGCCTGATCACGTCATGCAGGCCATGGCGGCCGAGCATAATCTTTCCGAAACCGCCTTTGTGATGCGCGACAGTGCCGGCTGGCGACTGCGTTGGTTCACGCCGAAGGCCGAGGTTGAGATGTGCGGCCATGCAACGCTTGCGACCGCCTTTGTGCTGGCGCGCGAATTGAACCAGGCGCCACCCTTCACCTTTCACACACTCTCCGGCCCCTTGGTGGTGGAAGTGGATGGGCCGCGCTTTATCCTTGATTTTCCGGCGCGGCTTTCAGAACTGGCAACACCACCCGCAGGGCTTGCCGCAGCGCTTGGTGCTACACCGCGCGAAGTGCATCGCGCGCGCGATTGGATTTGCGTCATGGAAAGTGCCGAGCAGGTCGCGGCTCTCACGCCCGATCATGCCGCCTTGGCTGCACTTCCGGGGGGCGAGCGCGTCATTGTCACGGCAGCGGGCGGGGAGGGGGTGGACATCACCTCACGCTTTTTCGCCGTCAAGGTTGGCGTGCCGGAAGACCCGGTGACGGGCACGGCGCATGTGCAGCTTGTGCCCTTCTGGGCCGCGCGGCTTCAGCGCAAAACCCTGGTGTGCCGGCAGGCGAGCCTGCGCGGCGGCACGCTTTGGTGCGAATGGCGCGGCGATCGCGTGCGGATGGCAGGCGATGCCGTGCTTTACGCCAAGGGCGAAATCCACCTGCCAGATGCGAATTAGCCCTTGGTTTTTTGGCGTTACTTCTTTTCGCGGTTCAGGGCTTAACCCCCAATCTCCCCGCCATCCTTCTTCACAATGGCAATCACGGCAGGACGCGGCGGCACACCTTCTGCGAAATCCGGCCAGCGGGTCGAAGGCCGTTCAAAGGTGGAACCCGAATCTTCACCCGGATGCTGGATCGCCAAGAAGATCGTCTTGTTGTCCGGCGTGAAGCAGGGGCCGCAAACTTCCGCCCCAGTGGGTGCCTGATAGAAAAGCCGCGTTAGCGCACGGCCATGGCCTGAAGTATCCGCGCCATAAAGCGCATCCGCCACACCCGCGGCATTGGGCGCGCCATCGGTTGCAATCCAGATGCGGCCCTTATTGTCGAAGGCGCAATTATCCGGGCAGGAAAGCCAGCCGCGATCCGATGTCGCGCGATGATAACGCGTGCCGGTATCAATCCCTGGTGCGCCCGCCATCAGGAAAAGCCCCCAGCGCATTTCACGCGCGGCGTGATCAACCTGTGGCGTGCCGGCGCCGGGGGGGATTATTTCCACCACATGGCCATGCTGGTTATTCGCGCGTGGATTGACGGCATTCACCTGTTCCGCGCGGCGATTGCTGTTATTCGTCAGCAGTACATAAACGCGGCCAGTGGCGGGGTTTGGCTCCACATCCTCTGGCCGGTCCATGGGCGTGGCGCCCAGAAGGCTCGCGGCCTGGCGGGTATGGATCAGCACATCGGCTTGGCTGTGAAAGCCATTGGCCGGTGTCAGCGGCCCCTGGCCCTGCACCAGATCAAGCCATTCCACCTTGCCATCATCATGGAATTTGGCGACCGAGAGCACACCCTCATCCAACAAATCGCGATTGGCGGCGCGATCATTGGGATTCCAGGGGCGTGCGGTGACAAAGCGATAGACGAAATCGAACCGCTCATCATCGCCCATATAGATCACGACGCGCCCATCGGCATTGATCGCGTGATGGCAGCCTTCATGCTTGAAGCGGCCAAGGGCCGTGCGCTTCACCGGCACCGCATTCGGATCATAGGGATCGAATTCGACAATCCAGCCGAAGCGGAAGGCCTCATTCGGTTCCTTTTCCACATTGAAACGATCAATGTGATTGGGCCAGGAATAGGAAGCCTGGTTGCGGATGCCATAGCGGCGGAAGCTTTCGGCATGCGGGGTCTTCGCGATATCGCCGCCGAAATAGAGGTTGAAATTTTCCTCAGCCGTCGTCACTGTACCCCAGGGCGTATTCCCGCCGGCGCAATTATTAAGCGTGCCGAGCACTTGCCGCCCGGTGGGATCGGCCTTGGTCTTCAGCAGATCATGCCCGGCGGCGGGGCCGGAAATTTGCATCGGCGTCGCGGCGGTGATGCGGCGATTGAAGCGGCCTTCCTTCGCATAACCCCAGCGGCCATTTTCCTTGCGGATTTCCACCACCGAAAGCCCATGGGCCATGACCTCAGCCTGTGCCTGTTCGGCGCTCACGCGCTGGCGGGAAGCGCTGCCGCTGCCAAGCCCGCCCCACATCAGCCCAGGATTGGTGTATTCGTGGTTCACTACCAAAAGCCCGTGATCGCTGCCCTTGCTGCCTTGCGGCAACGGGAAGAAATCGAGGTAGTCGTTATTGTAGCCGAATTGCAAAGCCTGCGCGGCGGGGGTGGTTTTGCCGGCTTCGAAGGCGGGCGCGCCCGGCAATATGGGATCACCCCAACGGATGATGGATTGCACGTCATAACCATCCGCCACGGAATCACGCTGCGCCAGGGCGCGGGGCGGTTCGCTGAAGGTCAGGCTGGAAGGGCCACCGGAAACAGGCACCGCGGTTTGCGCTTTCGCGTCACCGGGAAGTGCCGCGGATAATGTCGCCAGTGCGGCGGCGGAGCTCAGCAGGCCGCGCCGACCATAGCGCGCTTCAATGATTGCGGCGATTGGGGTTTTGGGTTCGGGATTGCTGCCGATATTCTCAATCGCGTCGAAGGCTTCGAAATCATCGGCATGGTTGTCAGGCGGCGCCATTTCTCTCTCCCGTTACGGCAGGGCTTGTGCTGGGGCTGGACATAGGAAGACAGCGCCGCAGCATAAAGCGACGAATTGTGAAGCTTTGGCGAAACCATCCCTTAGCCGCCGCGGCTCAATGCCACCACCCCACCGCGCGGCGGTTCGCCGTCTCGGAAATGCGGCCAGCGACTGCGCGGTATTGCGAATTGCGCGCCCATCCCGGCACCTGGATGCGCCACGCCGGCGATCCAGGTCGCAGCCCCCGGCACCGCCGCCACGCCACCGAGCGCCGCCCCCATCGGCACGGCATAGGCAAGGCGTGGCTCACCGCGCGCAGGGCCTTCCAGTGGCAGGATGTAAAGCGCATCGGGTAAGGCGCTATCACGCAGCGGCTGCGCTGTGCCGACCAACAAATTCCCTGCCCCATCATGGGCAAGACTGCTGGGTGAAGCTGGCCAGGCGGGGACCAACGCGGGTTCTCGCCCTTGGCGCAGGCGTGGCGGTAGGCGGCCTTCCATCAGGTTTTCCACAATGGCGGTATCGCCGGCGGGATCGCGCGCGGCCAACAGGATTTCCACCACCGCCCCCGCTGGATTTCGCGGGATCTCCCGCAGCGCCAGCCAAAGCCGCGCGCCATTCGGGTCCAGCGCCAGCGCCATGGGGCGGCCGAGGCTATTGGCACCGCGCGCCACCGCCGCGCCATAGGGTTCCGCATTGGCGGGCAGTGCAATCCAACGCAACGCGCCCGCTTCAAACCGTGCGGCGTAAAGCGTGCCTTGGTCCAAGGCATTGGGTTCCTGCGCTTGCCCATCGGAGACAAAGCGCCACAACAAACCACCTTCCCGCCCATCCGCCAGGAACACTACCGCGCGGCCATCGGTCGCCAGCGCTGCCGCGACATCGCGCGCCCCAAGCCGGCCGAGCGCACTGCGCTTCACAGGCACGGATTGCGGTTCAAACGGATCGAGTTCCACCACATGGCCGGCCTGCGATGCTTCCGCGCCCGGCTGGCGCCGCGCCCAGGCAGCACCTTCGCCTTCGCTCAGCAGCAGGCTGCCCCATGGCGTGGCGGAGCCGCCGGTTACGCCAAAGACGCCTCGCGCGGAGCCGCCCGCACCGCCCAAGCGGCAGAGCGTGCGCGCATGCAGGCGGCGCATTTGATAGCCGCCTTCGATCGCCATCCAAACGCCGCCACGGCGCTGGATGTTGATCAGGCTGGCCCCCTGCATGGCCCCCGCAACCTCGGGCCGATCCCGCCCATCAGCGAAGGCCATGGCGGGGTCCAGCGTTGGATGCCCCACCGCCAGCACGGCGCGCGGAATGCCATCTTCAACACGCGGAGAGGCCAGCGCCGCTACCACGCGCGTATCCCAGCCGAATTGCGCCTCGGCCGCGGCAAGATTGGGCGCAAGCGGGGCGAAGGTCGGCGCGTCATAGGCGACGCGATCGCCCCATTGGATCAGCAAATCGCGCTTGAGCCCTGAAGCCGGCACATCATCCAGGCGTAGTGTCAGGCCTGTTTGCCCCAGCGCTGGCATTGCAGGCAGCGCCGCCGCGCCCGCCAGCAGGGCGCGGCGGTTGATCACGGCGTTTCCTCGATCACCGGCGGCAGATGCACGCGGACGGGTGGCAAGGCAGCGGTCCATTTCTCAACCTCGATCAGGCAGGATTGTGCTGATGGGCCTTGGCCGAGTTTTGAGGTCCCCACATCCGCCGTCAGCACATTCGGATTGCCATGCACGCACATGCTGCCCGGCACGCCAGGTTCAAGCGGATCATACCAGGCGCCGGTTGCCATCATGGCAACGCCGCGCATCAGCCCGGGATCAAGCCGCAAACCACCAAGGCAAGCACCGCGATCATTGAAGACGCGCAGAATATCGCCATCCTTCAAGCCGCGCGCGGCAGCGTCTTCCGGATTGAGCATGATGGGCTCTCGCCCCGCGATTTTGTTGGCTGCCGAGATGCGCCCCGTATCCAATTGGCCATGCAGGCGCGTGGCGGGTTGGAAGGACAAAAGATGCAGCTTGTGGCGCTTGGCTTCCTCAGCTCCCAGCCATTCGCGCGGCGCAATCCAGACCGGATGGCCCGGCGCGTCATCATAAGCAAAGCTTGCGATGGTTTCGCTGAACAATTCCACCTTGCCGGAGGGAGTATCGAGCGGATTGTTTTCCGGATCAGCGGCGAAATCGGCGAATTGGGTATATTCGTCACCGCGCAT
>CAMCEP010000070.1 GCA_945873675.1 Asaia bogorensis | reverse complement strand
ATGGCGTGAATATCGGTGGGTATCACCACATGGTCGCTGAAGGTGGCATAGGCATAGCCCATGGCCTCACCCCCCTGGAGAAGCCGCGTAATCGCCTCAGGTGTGGCGAGCGGGCCGGCAGTTGGGGCGTTGAAACCGATTTGCATTTTGGGCCTCCCATCCCCGCGCATTGCATCTGGCGCGGCCTTCCCACACGATGGGGCCAGGGGAAGGAGGATGGCAAGGGTGCAGGACAGGCTGGAACGAACGCCACTGGCGGAATTGATGGAAGAAGCCGCGGCTTTGCGCGATGCTGGCCATGGGCGCGTGCTGTCCTATTCGCGCAAGGTCTTCATTCCGCTGACCAAGCTTTGCCGCGATGTCTGCCATTACTGCACCTTCGCCGAAAAGCCGCGTTCAGGGCGGGCCGCGTATCTTTCGCCCGACGAAGTGCTGGCCATTGCGCGCGCCGGCGCCAAGGCTGGCTGCACGGAAGCGCTATTCACGCTTGGCGATAAGCCCGAATTGCGCTGGCGCCAGGCGCGCGACGCTTTGGCGGAAATGGGCCATGCCAGCACGATCGAATATCTGGTTGCGATGTGTGATCTGGTGCTGCGCGAAACCGGGTTGCTGCCCCATGCCAATCCCGGTGTGATGGATAGGGCAGAGCTACTGGCGCTGCGCGATGTGACCGCAAGCCAAGGCATCATGCTGGAAAGCACCAGCGAAAGACTTTGCGCGCCCGGCGGCGTGCATCATGGCAGCCCGGACAAACACCCGGCCATCAGGCTTAAGGTGCTGAACGAAGCGGGGGCAGCGCGCATTCCCTTTACCACCGGCATCCTGATTGGCATTGGCGAAACTCGCGCGGAGCGGTTGGACGCCTTGCGGGCCATCGCGGAAAGCCATGCGCGTTACGGGCATGTGCAGGAAGTCATCATCCAGAATTTTCGCGCCAAGCCGCGCACCAAGCGCGCCGATGCGGATGAGCCCGATTTGGATGATCTGCTTTGGACCATTGCCTCAGCGCGCATCATTCTGGGCGCGCAGGCGAATATCCAGGCGCCACCCAATCTTTCGCCCGGCACTTATCCAAGCCTGATCGCGGCCGGTATCAATGATTGGGGCGGCATTTCGCCCGTGACGCCGGATCATGTGAACCCGGAAGCGCCCTGGCCCGCCATTGCAACGCTTGCCGATAAAACCGCGAGCATGGGCAAGGTGCTGGTGCAGCGCCTGCCGGCCTATCCGGCCTATTTGCGCGCGCCGCGCGATTGGTTTGCGCCGCGCATCGCAACGGCGCTACTGCGCGCCAGTGACGCAGCCGGCTTTGCGCGCGGTGATGATTGGTCGCCCGGCGCGCTGACACTACCGCGCCTTGCCGCGCCGCTATTGAACGCGGCTGATGCGGGGCTTGCAGGGCTGGTGGAACGCGCCGCGCAGGGCGAAAGGCTTGATACGCCCGCGATTGAAACGCTGTTTGCGGCACGGGACGCGGATCAGGCGCATGTCATGGCTGCTGCCGATCGGCTGCGCCAGGCGGTGGCGGGCGATACCGTGCGCTATGTTGTCAATCGCAATATCAATTACACGAATATCTGCACTTATCGTTGCACCTTCTGCGCCTTCAGCAAGGGCAAGACGCATGAAGCCTTGCGTGGCCCGGCCTATGATCTTGACCACGCGGAAATCACGCGCCGCGCGCAGGAAGCCTGGGCGCGCGGTGCCACCGAGGTCTGCCTGCAAGGCGGCATCCACCCGGACTATACCGGCGCAACCTATGAAGCGATTTGCCGCGCCATCAAACAAGCCGTGCCAGGGATGCATATCCATGCCTTCTCCGCACTGGAAATCCATCAAGGCGCGCGCACGCTTGGGCTTTCGCTTTCGGCATTCCTGGCGCGCCTGCGCGATGCGGGGCTTGGCACTTTACCGGGCACGGCGGCGGAGATTCTGGATGATGAAATACGCGCCATCATCTGCCCGGATAAGGTGAATACCGAAGAATGGCAGGCGGTAATGCGTGCCGCGCATGGGCTGGGGCTGCGCAGCACCGCCACCATCATGTTCGGCCATGTGGAAGCGCCCTTGCATTGGGCGCGGCATTTGCTGGTGCTGCGTGATTTGCAAGCGCAAACCGGCGGCTTTACCGAATTTGTGCCTCTGCCCTTCGTGCATATGGAAGCGCCCATGTATCTGCGCGGCCTGGCGCGCCGCGGGCCAAGCTTTCGTGAGGCTTTGCTGATGCACAGCGTCGCGCGCCTGGTGTTGCACCCGCATTTCACGAATATCCAGACAAGCTGGGTAAAGATGGGCCCCGAAGGTGCCGCCATGGCCTTACAAGCGGGCGCGAATGATCTGGGCGGCACGCTGATGAATGAAAGCATTAGCCGCGCCGCCGGCACGGAACATGGCCAGGAATTTCCACCCGAAGCGATGGAAGCCCTGATCCTGTCCATCGGGCGGCAACCGATCCAGCGCAGCACTACCTACGGCGCCGTTGCGCGTGAACGCGAACAGACTTCGCGCATTGCGGCGCCCCTTGCGCCCATGGTGCAGACCGCACCGCGCAAGCGTGTGTTGTTGGCAGGGGATTAGGCGGCGCAGGGCAACAGGCTATTGGTTTCGCCCATGCCCCCCATCACTTGATGCTTGGCTGCGGAAGTAGGGGCGCGCGAGTGAGGGCTTTGGCTAAGCGGGTGATGCGGATGCCGATTGAAACGGTGCGAAGCTCACTTGCCCCAGGGCTTCCCTAAACCCGCCCCCGCCACCCCGCCCAAATCACCGCCACCCGGTCCATCAGGCCGCGTGGCATGGGCACCACCCTCCCCTCTGCCAAGCGCCGCAAATCGCGCGCCGCCAGCACAACGGGCAGTGCCGGCGCATTCAGCGCCTTCGGCACATCGCGCGGCGCGCTCTGCAACGCCTCCAACCCCTCGGCTGCCATCTCAGCACAAAGCGCCGAAAGCGCCGGCGCCATGGGCGCGCTGATCACTGCCTCGGCACTCAACCCCGCCGCTGCCAGCCGATCGCCCGGCAGCAGGCAGCGCCCCTGCGCGGCATGTGCGGCGACAGACCGCAACACCCCCGCCAGCCCATAAGCCGCGCCAAGGGCGCGGAGCTTCTCCGCCTCCTCCGCGCTGCCACCCAAGACCAAGCCCGCCGCATAGGCAAAGCCGCCCGCTGTGCCGCGCAGCCAGGTCACGAAATCTGCCTCGGTTGGGATGCCGGCTTCCTCGGTTTCCGCCTCACGCGCGTCAATCATGGCGCCGAGTGCCGCAGGGTCCAGGCTGCCGTTGGTAATGGCGGAGTGGAGCGGCGCGGCAACCTCATGCCGGCGCGCTTGTTTGCCGGCGAGTGCTTCCTCCAACGCATCGCGCCACCATTGCAGGCGGATCAGTGCGGCCATGGGGTGGCTCGCGGCTTCGCGGGCGCGGGCCAATTCATGGTTGAAGGCAATCAGGGTGAAGATCGCCTCGCGCTTTTCCAGCGGCGCGAAAAGCGCGCACAGGAAGCGGTCCGGGTCATGGGCGCGGGCAAAGGCCGCAATGGGGGAAAGGCGCACGCAGCCTGATATGCCTGGGCGCGCGCCACACGTGAAGGGTGCGGTTGACGCCTGTGCTGGCCCCGCTTACCTCAGGCTCAGAGTTAATCGCTCATATCTGAGGAACGGAGAAACCCCCATGGCCTTCAGCCTGCCCCCGCTGCCCTATTCCACCAATGCGCTTGCCGCCAATGGCATGTGCCAGGAAACCCTGGAACTGCATCATGGCAAGCATCACAATGCCTATGTCACGGCGCTGAATGGGCTGATTGAAGCCAAGGGCCTGGCCGGCAAGTCGCTGGAAGCGATCTGTGCTGAAGCCGGCAAGGCGGGCGCTGATGGCCTGCCCGTGCTGAACCAGGCGGGGCAGCATTACAACCACATCCTGTTCTGGCAGGTGATGCAGCCGGGCGGCGGTGGTGATGCGCTGCCGGGCGCGCTGGCGGCCAAGATTGATAGCGATCTGGGTGGCCTTGCCGCCTTCAAGGAAGCCTTCAAGCAGGCCGGTGTGACGCAGTTTGGCTCTGGCTGGGCCTGGCTGATCATCGGCGCCGACGGCAAGCTGAAGGTGACCAAGACGCCGAATGGCGCCAACCCAATCTCCACCGGCGAAGGCAAGCCGATTCTGGGTGTGGATGTGTGGGAACACGCCTATTACCTGGATTTCCGCAATGTGCGCCCGAATTACCTGGATAATTTCCTGAACAAGCTGGTGAATTGGGAAGTCGTGGCCGATCTGATGGGCAAGGGCGGGCTTGCTTCCGGCCAGTCAGCCTAATTCACGGCGCAGCCAATAAAAAAGGCGCTGGGGAGTGATCCTCAGCGCCTTTTTCGTTGCCTAGTGAAGGCTCAGCTCTTTGCCTCATCATTCGCGGCTTCGGGGCGAAGCACGCTGCCGATGGTGCCGCGCACCACGGTGACCTTCACATTGGGGGCGATTTCCGCCTCAATCTCGTCAGAGCCGTCCTTGACCTTGGTGATGGTGGCGACAATGCCGCCCGCGGTCACCACGCGGTCCCCGCGCTTCAATTGGCCAAGCATTTCGCGATGATCCTTCATCTTCTTTTGCTGGGGGCGAATCAGCAGGAAATAGAAGACGACGAAAATCAAAATGAGCGGCAGCAACTGCATGACAACCGCGGCGGTACCGCCTGCATCCTGGGCATAAGCGGGGCTGATGCCAAAAATTCTTTCCATGGTCCGGCATTCCTTATTTGCGATGATGGGGCGGAAACTAGCGCCCGCCCCCTTCCCGTCAATAGCGTCCCGGCCTATGCCCCGCGGCCATGGATCATTCTTCGCTTCTCCCCGCCCTGACCCGCATTGCCGAGGCGCTTGAACGCCTGGCCCCGCCGCCCGCAGCCGCGCCTGACCTGACCGGGGCAGATGCCTTCATCTGGCACCCGGAACCCGTCGCGCGGCTTTCGCCGGTGCCCAAGGTGGCGGCCGTGCCACTTGACCTGCTGCAAGGGGTGGATCGGCAGAAGGACATTCTGATGGAAAATACGCTCCGCTTCGCGCGGGGTTTCAGCGCCAATAACGCCATGCTCTGGGGCGCGCGGGGCACGGGCAAATCATCCCTGGTGAAGGCCGCGCATACGGCAGCCAATAGGGAAGTGCCCGGCAGCCTTGCCTTGATTGAAATCCACCGCGAAGACATCAAGACGTTGCCGGAATTGCTGCGCTTTTTGCGCGCGGGTTCGCGCCGCTGCTTGGTATTCTGTGATGATCTGTCTTTTGAACGGGAAGATGCGGATTACAAGGCGCTGAAATCCGTGCTGGATGGCGGCATTGAAGGCCGGCCGGCCAATGTTTTGTTCTACGCCACATCCAACCGCCGGCATTTGATGTCGCGCGACATGATCGAGAATGAACGCAGCGCCGCCATTCACGGGTCTGAGGCGATTGAAGAGAAAGTCTCGCTATCCGACCGCTTCGGACTTTGGATCGGCTTCCATAACGCCAATCAGGATACCTTCTTCGCCATGATTGAAGGCTACGCCAAGCATTATGGGCTGAATGTGCCAGTTGAAGATTTACATGCGCAGGCGGTGGAATGGTCTGTGACGCGCGGGTCTCGTTCGGGTCGGGTCGCGTGGCAATTCATTCAGGATTTGGCGGGACGCCTCGGCGTGAAGATGGAAGGCTAAAGGCGGTTCAGCGCAGCCTTGGCTGAGGGACCGGCGCGCTGCCTAGCATGGTCACCACTTCCTGCGTGGACATGAAGCGCGGGAATTCGCCCTGCACCAATTGATCAAGGCTTGGCGCTGGCAGGCCAAGCCTTGAAGCATAAATCCAAGAATATGCCAGGACGCGCTGCACATGGGCGCGGGTTTCATCAAAGGGAATGGCTTCAACGAACAACAGCGCATCATCACGATGCCGCGTGGTAGGCAGCCATTTGGCGAGGTTGCCAGGCCCCGCATTATAGGCGGCGAGCAGGCGGATTAAATCACCGCCCACCGCTTCGCTGCGCGCCAGGTAATGCAGATAGCGCTGGCCCAATTCCAAGGACAGGCCGGGGTTATGCAACCTTTCGGCCCCGTCACCCATGAAGGAAGGGTCATTGGCCAGATAGGCAGCGGTGGCGGGCATCACCTGCAGAAGGCCGCGCGCCCCGGCACGGGATACGGCAGAGGAATCGAAATTGGATTCCTGCCGCGCCAGGGCATAAAGCAGCGCGGGTTCCACACGAAAACCCTGGGCGGGGTTCAGCCTGGGCAGGGGAAAGCGCGCAAGATCGCGCGGGCGACCATCGGCGATTTGCGCCAATTCAGCCAATTGGGCCGAAAGATGCGTGAGCCCCCCCTGAGAGGCGAGCGCCAGCATGGCCCGCAACAAGGGAAGGTTGCCGCGCGCCAGTGGCCAAAGGGCGCGCAATTCGGCCTCTGCCCTCGCCGTCTGGCCGATTTGAAGCAGCGCAACGGCGCGCCAACCGCCGGCGGTTTCCATCAGCTCCGCCATGCCTTCCCCGCCGCCCGCTTCGGCATGCCAAGCAAAGCCTGGGGTTAGCCCCAAGGCACGGCGGGCCATTAGCCCATAGAAAGTGCGCGGTTCCTGCGCCGCTTGCAAAAGCCAGGGCACATGCATCCCCGGATGGCGGGCGCGAATGGCTGCGCGGCTTGCCCAATAGGCGGCAGCGGAACGGCTGGCGGCAGACGCCCCCGAAGCCCGCGCCGCCACTTCAAAATAGGGGAAGGCAATTTCAAAATGGCCAAGGCCCCAGGCGGCAAGGCCGGCGGCAAAGGCGGCGCGCCCACTCGGATCAGCCCGGCTACGCGCCGCTACCGCTGCCAGATCAAAGGCGCGCTCATCTTCCCCGCGGCGGAACAGGATCAGGGCGAAATCGGCCCTAAGCGCGGTGGCGTAGGGCAGCGTCATGCCGCGCGTGGCTTCCATCTGGCGTAAGGCGACTTCCACATTACCTTCGCGCACCAGATCCCTGAGCGACCGATCCAGCGCGGGATTACGCACAAACCCCTGTTCAGGGGCTTCGCGTTCTTCCGGGGCTGCGCCGGCATCCTCAGGCAGGCTTTCCTGAGCCGGCGCGCCGGGCAGGCTTGCCCCGCGCGGCGCGGTCCGGCGCAGCAGGGCATGGATGGCGGAGGCATCGGGATGGTCAGCGAAGCGTGTCAGCCAATCGCGCAGCGCTTCCTGATCAGGCCTGGGCGCGGCGGGGTTCAGCCAGCGATCGGCAAGGATATGGCCTTCAAGCCGGCGATCCGCCAATTCTGCTGCTGCCATTGCAGCAGCCGCCCAATCCTTGGACGCATGTAGAGCGAAAATATTTTGTAGCAACGCCGTGTCCGCAGCGGCCAAAGGCAGGTTCGCACTTGCAGAAGCGCGCAATAAGGGCGCGGGCAAGGCTGCGGTCTGAGTGGCCCTCTGCGCTGCGGCTGGAACGGGGGTCCCGAACCACAGTGGTGCCAGCACAATTGCCAACAAGGGCAAGGTCCGGCTTGGGGCCATGGGGGGGGTCGCGCACATGGCGCTCTATTAATAGACGCGAATTGGTTAAAAATTCAACCACCACGCGAGACCGGCTGGCCGACGCCTGTTCTTGCCCAGGTGACAGGCGCGGGGCGCAAGGCTAAATCGGCTTCAGTAGCAAGGAGAAGATCATGACGATCAAGACTGGCGATAGCATTCCCGCAATGAAGGTCATGCAGGGCACCTCTGATGGCCCTAAGGAGCTCGATACGGCTGAATTCTTCAAGGGCCGCACAGTGATCCTGTTCGGCGTGCCGGGCGCCTTCACGCCAACCTGTTCAGCGAAGCACCTGCCGGGCTTTGTGGAACACGCTGCGGCGTTTAAGGCCAAGGGCGTGGATGCCATTGCCTGCATGGCGGTGAATGACGCCTTTGTGATGGGCGCTTGGGGCAAGGCTCAAGACATCACCGATCAGGTGACCATGGTTGCCGATGGCTCGGCCGCCTTCACCAAGGCGATGGGGCTGGAATTTGACCTGACGGCGCGTGGCCTTGGCGTGCGCTGCCAGCGCTTTGCCCTGGTGGCGAAGGACGGCAAGGTAACCCATGTGGCCGTGGAAGCCCCGGGCGCCTTTGAAGTGAGCAAGGCAGAAGCAGTTCTGGCCGCGCTTTGATGTGACTTCCCGGCGCGCCCTGGTTCGGGGGCGCGCCGGCACCGTTGAGGAGCACCGCCCATGAGTATTACATTCTGGACTTGGAATACGCCCAATGGGCGGAAGATCAGCGTAGCGCTGGAGGAGATGGGGCTGGCCTACACCGTCAAGCCCGTGAACATCAGCAAGGGCGAGCAATTCAACCCTGAATTCCTGGCCTTCAGTCCGAATAACCGCATCCCCGCCATCCAAGACCCGGATGGGCCAGATGGCAAGCCGATTACGGTTTTCGAAAGCGGCGCTATTTTGCTTTATCTTGCGGAAAAGACCGGGCGGTTCCTGCCGAGGGACCTGCGCACGCGGGTGCCAGTGTATGAATGGCTGATGTGGCAAATGGGCGGCTTTGGCCCCATGCCCGGCCAGGTGCATCACTTCCTGATGCAGCCCGAAGGCCCGGCGCGGGATTACGGCTTCAAGCGCTATCATGATGAAACCAAGCGCTTGTATGGCGTTTTGGACCGCCGGCTTGAAGGGCGCGATTTTGTCGCAACCAGCGGTGAACCTTCAATCGCGGATTTCGCGATTCTGGGCTGGGCTTGGCGGCATGAGCGCCATCAGGTGGATTTGGGTGGCCTGCCCAATGTGAAGCGCTGGTATGAGGCGATGATGGCGCGGCCCGCCACGAAACGCGGATTTGAGGTATCACTCGGATAGGGTGACGTTTCGGGTTTGACGCTTCCCCGCCGCGGCACTAGAAGCGGGGTGTTGCAACGCCGTGTGACTTCCACTCCTGCGGAGGGGTGGCCGAGTGGCCGAAGGCGGCGGTTTGCTAAACCGTTATAGGATGTCAAGTCCTATCGTGGGTTCGAATCCCATCCCCTCCGCCAGTAATTCCTTCTTTAGTACTGATTTCATTAAATAATTCTGGATCGCTGAAAATTCGGTCCCAATATCGGTCCCAACACGCCGCGTTGTCTCGCCCCTGAGGCATCATCTCGCGATGGACGTCCTGCGTCCCGCTTTCGCCGGACCAGCCTGCTCATTCCTTTGAGCGTGCTTCAATCGCATTTTGGTCGCGCTGAACATCCGGATTTTTTGGAGAATTGATAAAAAAAGAGAGGAAAATTATTTAAAATCAATGACTTGACTTGTTTTTAGGAATTTAAGCACAATATATTCTATGCGGGAGTGCATCAGCACGACCGTAGCGGCCCATCCAATCTTGGAGGCCGACAACACTCTCAAAAATGGACATCCTAAATGAACGAAGGGACCAAATCCCCTCGCGCGTACACGCGCGCCGAGGCGATCAATATTGCCATCGCCCTCGCGGCGCTGAGCACTGGCACGGAGTCACTCTCCAGCCTTCTGCGCTTCCTCCATGATGACCTCGGATGCGAGCCCGAAAGCCAAACTGGCAGGGTCGCTGATCATATGGGTCAGTTGGAGACGGTGCTGAAGTCTTTGCAGGATGCGAATAGCCGCTTCCAGTTCCTCGGCAAGGAAATCATCCTGTCGCTCAGCCCGAACGGCTGGAACGAGTCGTTTTCCATCTATCTGCCGCCGCCCTCGGCAAAGTGATCAGGGCAGCCCCGTCGGAGTATTCCGGCGGGGTTTTTTTGTTTGGTGTTTAGTCTTGCAGGCGAATAACATTCACGGATGTGCGATGTTCGCCTACGTCGGCTTGGCTGTCGATCGAGAAAGACAGGCTTGCAAGATCCATGGGGAACCCCCTGAAATAGCAAAAGCCGCGCGAGGCGGCCTGGAAAAACGGAAAACACCGGTCACGTCGTGGCCGACCACAGGAGCGAGCCCATGCGGCGCTTTATTCTTTCAACCTTGGCATTGGCCGCGCTGGCATCGCCGGCAACGGCTCAGGAACGAATTTGCCGGGAGCCAAGCCGTATTGGGCTTGAATTTGTTCGTAGTGAACTTGGCAACAGACGGAATGAGAAAATTGACGAAACATTAAGTTTCGAGCGTCGGCAAGCTGAGGTGCGTAGGCGCCTTGATTTTATTGATCGCGTAGAAAGCGAATCATTCAGGGTATTCGATCGGTCTTTTCAAGAATATTGCAAGATAGGCGACTTGCTAGACATTGCACCTGCATTCCGCCCACTCGTTCCCACTCATTGCGATTTCGCCCGGCCAATCAATCAATTTGGTCAAAATGTGATCTGCTTCGCGCAAGTCCCGCCCCGCGAATAGCCCGCATACAGGCGAGTGCCCGACCAGCGCCCTTGCTGCGGCCTCGGCAGGCTGGGCTTAGCGTGATGCGTTGAAGACCGCTATGGTTTTAGACCAGCCTTGACCGACCGGTATCCAGGTAGAGCAACTCGCGGCTCGGAACCTGGGCGTCCCCCTAGCGGATAGCCACAGTCCTCCGCTCAATTTGGATCCCCTTCGGTCGTCTATGCCTCCCCGAAAAGTCGCTCGGCAATGCCTTCGGTCTGCTTCCTAAGGCGCCCCAGGTTTTCAGCATGTCGCCTTCCAGCCTGGCGGTCTGTTGCTTCGGCATAGTGGCGCAGCGACACCATCGGGGAGTGGCCCAATACAAGTGCGGTGTCGAATGCAGCCTGAGCAGACCGCCTGCTTGCGGAAGACCGCAGCCATTTGCGGGCAGTATGCGGGCCGTGCTCCTCGCCGAGCCACTCCTTGATGCGCCGCCGGAAGATGGTGGCGATATTGGCACCTGTGAGCGTTTGCCCTTCTTCGCTGATCCAAACCGCATCAGTCTCGGCTTTCTGGGAAAACTCGGGCCG
>CAMCEP010000069.1 GCA_945873675.1 Asaia bogorensis | reverse complement strand
ACCGCCGTCTTGAATGGGCGAGACCCCGCAGCTTTCCATCCTAATCCCGAAGCGCGCCTGGCGCTGCGTGCCGAATTGGGCGCGGCTGAAGATGATTGCGTGATCATCGCCGTATCGCGCCTGGTGCGCCACAAGGGCTATCCGGAATTGCTACGCGCCGTGGAAGCAACGCCCGAGAATGCGCGGCTTTGGGTGGTGGGCGAACGCCTCGCTTCCGATCATGGCGAGGATATGGAACCGCATTTCGCCCGCGCCGCCGCAGCGCTTGGCCCCAGGCTGCAACGGCTTGGCTATCGGCATGATGTGGCGCGGTTGCTGGCGGCGGCGGATGTCTTCTGCCTGCCCTCCCATTTTGAGGGCCTGCCGATGAGTGTGATTGAGGCGATGCTGACCGGCCTGCCTGTTGTTGCCACCGATATTCGCGGCCCACGCGAACAGGTGGTGGCGGGGGAGACCGGGCTGCTGGTGCCACCCGAAACAATTGCGCCCTTGGCTGAGGCACTGTCCCAGCTTGCGACCGATGGGGCACTCCGCGCGCGCATGGGTGCGGCAGGACGCGCACGCGCGCTTGAGCGATTCGATGAGGCGAAGATCATCGGGCGCACGTTGGATTTGCTGGGATTATAGGGAAGTGATTGGCGCGCCCTGATCAGTCATGTCGAAGACATGCGCATGCTTGCCACACCCAGCGCGCCGAAATCCGCCACCACTTCATCACCCGGCAAAATCTCAAGCGGCACCACGCAAGTGCCCGTGGTGACGATCTGCCCCGCCCCCAGCGTCACGCCATGGCGCGACAATTCATTGGCAATCCAGGTCAGCGCAATCCTGGGATCGCCCAGCACATTGGCGCCCACCCCTTCCCGCTCATAGCGCTTGCCAACGCGCCCGATCACGCGATGCTGCGCAAGATCCATCCCGCGCCAAGCAGCGGGCGCTTCCGGCCCCAGTACGAATTGATGCGCGCAGGCATTATCCGCGATAAGCTGCGCAGCACCCGCGGTGACAAAATCAGCAAAGCGCGAATCAGGTACCTCAATGCCCAGATGCAGCGCCGCCACCGCATTCAAGACTTCCGCTATTTCATAAGGCTTTTCGCGTGGCAGAATAGAATGGCCGATGCGAAAGGCGAATTCCGCTTCCGCCACCGCCATGCGATTGGCGCCGAAGGGCAGCGTGGCGCCATTCGGATAAACCATTTCCGCCAATATCCTGCCGGCAAGTGGCCCATCCACACCAATATGCTTCTGCCCCGCACTGCTGGTCGCGGCGATTTTCCAGCCCCACAAAGGCTTCGCGCTTAACCTTTCAAGCTGCGCCTGGATCGCGTAGCCTTCCAGGCGCGATTGCGGGCGCAGCGCCTCAGGCAGCGCGCCCAACACCTTCCCTTCCCGCCAATGCGTCACCAAAAGCCGAGAGGCTTCTTCAGCTTGCGTCAGATCCATCATCGCCTCCCGAAAAAATCGCTTCCATTGCGCATCTTGCCCCGAAATCCTGAAACCTCAAGCAAGCGCGCCGGCCATCAACGCAGCGGTCGGAAAAACGCCTGGATTTCGCGCGCCAGCACTTCCGGCTGTTCCATGGCCGCGAAATGCCCGCCCTTTGGCATCACGCTCCAGCGGCGAATATCCGTATAAGTGCGTGCGGCGAGTGATTGCGGCGGGCGCAGAATTTCTTTCGGGAATTGGCAATAGCCCATTGGCACATCCACCGTGCCGGGGATCGGCCAGGGCCCATGCATGCGCGCGTAATAGGGATGGAAACTCGCCCCTATGCAGCCCGTAAACCAATAGAGCGCGATATTCGCCAGCATCCTGTCCCGATTAACCGCAGTTTCCGGGCTGCCATCATTATCCGTCCAGACCTTGAATTTTTCCGCGATCCAAGCGGCAAGACCGGCGGGTGAATCCGTCAGGCCAAAGGCCAGGGTTTGCGGGCGCGTGCCTTGAATCCATTGATAGCCTGTTTCTTCCTTCAGGAATTCCGAAAGCTCCGCCAGATAACGCCGCTCGGCCTCATCCTCTGTTTGCACCAGCGCGGGATCGCGCCGCACCGCCAGAAGATTCAAGTGAATGCCCAGCAGCTTTTCTGCATGCACTGCCCCAAGCCGAGACGATATAAAGCCGCCCCAATCCCCGCCCTGCGCGCCGAAACGCTGATAGCCAAGCACGCCCGTCATCAAATCCGCCAGGCAATCGGCAATGGCTTCCAGGCTGAAGCGCGCCTGCCCCGGCTGGAAGGACAAGCCATAGCCAGGCAGGGAAGGTGCCACGATGGTGAAGGCATCGCGCGCATCGCCCCCGAAGCGCGAAGGCTCGGTCAAGCGCGGAATGAGATCGAGGAATTCAAACACCGATCCCGGCCAACCATGCGAAAGCAGCAGCGGCATGGGGCTTGGCCCTTCGCCACGCACATGCAGGAAATGCAGATCAATGCCATGCAATTTTGTGCGGAATTGCGGAAAGGCATTCAACGCGGCTTCCTCCGCACGCCAATCGAAGCCCCGCTGCCAATAGGCCAGTAGATCGCGCAAATAGGCGACACTCGTGCCGTATCTCCAGGGCGCTTCCGGCGCTTCATCCGGCAGGCGCGTCAGCGCCAGGCGGGTTTGCAAATCCTGCAACGCCGCATCGGGGATATGCAGGCGAAACGGGGTTGCCGTGGCGGTCATGCTGGCCTCCTCACGCAAGGGTCGCTCAGCTTGGCAGCGGGAAGGCGGCAGGGCTAGCCTGCAGCAGAAGCGTACCCTGATAAGCCGCTCCGCGCAGGGTAGCCGCTTTCAAATGAGGTAGTTGGTTGGGGCGCCAGGATTCGAACCTGGGAATGGCGGTACCAAAAACCGCTGCCTTACCGCTTGGCGACGCCCCATCCGTGCCGCGCGTAATAACCCTCAAAGGGCGGCGCCGTGAAGCCCCCCTCCCCAACACCACCAGGCGGGGGGCAGGGCCGCTGCTGCTGAAGCCGCTGCAGCCGCATTCGGAAATACCCCAAAGCAGGTGGCGCCCGAGCCACTCATGCGCGCCAAAAGGCAGCCGGGGCTGGCGGAAATTGCCGATAGAACCTCAGCAATTGGCGGGCAAAGGCTGATCGCGGGCGCCTGCAAATCATTCTCCAATGCCGCCAAATCAGCGGCCATTTCAGCCGCGCTTCCCCAGGCTTCGGGCAGGCTGGCGCGCGCTGAAAACCGGCCCGCGCGGGCGCGAAACACCGCCGGTGTCGCCAAAGCCTCACGCGGATTCGCGAGCAAAAGCCCAAAGCGCGGCAGGCTTGGCGCGGCGCTCAGCACCTCACCCACCCCTTCCATACGGGTGGGGCGGGATCCCACACATACCGGCACATCGGCGCCGAGCCTCGCGCCAATCGCGGCCAGGCGGGCTTCCCCCCAACCAAGCCCCCAAAGCTGATTCAATGCACGCAGGCTGGCCGCCGCATCGGCGCTACCGCCACCAATCCCGCTTGCAATCGGCAAGCGCTTCAGCAAATGCAGCAATGCTTGGCCTTCAAGCCCAGCCTCCGTCGCCAGCGCCCGGGCCGCGCGCAGCACTAGATTATCGGGCTCAGCGTCCAGCGCCCCGCCTTCCGCACCTTCAATGGCAAGGGACAATATCTCCCCCGAACAGGCGCTGACCGTATCGCCCATGCCGGCAAACACGACCAAGCTATCCAGCAGATGATACCCATCCGCCCGGCGCCCCGTGACATGCAGGAAAAGATTGACCTTGGCCGGAGCCGCTTCCGAAATTTTCAGCGCCGCGTCTCCGCTGCTGGCTGAGGCGCCAGCCCGTCTGTGATCTTGGCTTCTATCTTCGGCCCCTCATCAGCCTCTGGCCCCAGCATCATTGCCCGGCGCCATTGAAACAGCGCTTCCCGTCGCCGGCCCTGCGCCCAATAGGCATCGCCCAAATGGTCATTGATCACGCTGCTTTGCGATTCAAGCTCCACCGCCTTTTCCAGGAAGCGCACCGCACCCGGGATATCGCCAAGCTTATATAGCGCCCAACCCAGGCTATCGGCGATATTGCCATCATTCGGGCGCAGCTCCACCGCGCGTTCCAGCATGCGCCGCGCTTCAACCAGATTCTGGCCCAGCTCGACCCAGCTATAGGCCAGGTAATTCAGCACCAAAGGCTGTTCGGGGTTGAGGCTAAGGGCGCGCTGGAAATCCGCTTCTGCCTCAGGCCAGCGCTTGGCGCGTTCCAGCGCGATGCCGCGCGCGTAGAAAAGCGGCCAATGCGCGACGGCTGGCACCCCAAGCCGGGCAATCGCCGCATCATAAGCCGCAATCGCCGGCGTCCAATTCTGCCGGCCGCGATACATATCGCCAAGCCGCGCCATGGGCTGGTAGGCGCGCGGGAACTGCGCGGAAAGCCGACGCAGCTCCGCCTCGGCCTCCGGCAGCTTGTCCAGCCGATCGAGCAAACCCGCACGCCGCAGCGCCAGCACCGGCGCGAAGGGATCAGCGGGATCGGCGCGTTCCAGCAGCGCCAGCGCCGCCTCGTATTGGCCTTCATCGCCCAGCGCCTCAGCCCCCGCGAGCAGCGCCGGGCCGTAGCGCGGGCGGAGTTGCAGGGAAAGCCGCACCAGCGCCAGCGAAAACTCGCCAGATTGCGGCCCGCGCAAGGCGGTGGCGAGACCAAGATAGGCTTCCGCCATACCCTCAGTCGCTGAAGCAACCACGCGCCTTGTCGCCAAAGCGTCCCGCCCACCGGTATCGGCGAATAACCCGGCATCATCCTGGCCGCGGCCCAGCCTATCCAAAAGCCGCTCCGCTTCCGCCTGCTGGCCGGCGCGCAGGAGGATGCCAGCCATGGTGCGGGCCAGCGGCAGGCTCGGCGCCGCGCTATCGGCAAGAGCCAGGCGCACCAGGCGTTCCGCGTCGCGCGGGCGGTCCGCAATATCGGCGATCATGGCGGCATGCAGGGCATAAATGCCACGCTGGCGGCCCGCTTCCGTCAGCGGGCGGAGTGTGGCGAGCGCCGCATCCGTCTGGCCCCTGCCCTGCTGCGCCCAGGCCACCAGCAAGGGCTTCAAAAGGCTGGACAATCCCTGGTTGGGCAAGGCGCGAAAGCGCTGTTCCGCCCTTTCATAGCGCCCAGCCTGTGCATCCTGCCCGGCAAGATACATGGCGGCGATGGGTTCATTCGGAATAACCCGCGCCAGCCTGGCGGCTTCCGAACGGCCATCCAGCAGGCTGGCGATGAAGGCGCGTTGAACAACCTCGGGCTCGCTCGGGTCAAGCCGAAGCGCCTGAATCAGACTATCGGCGGCGTATTTCGTATCGGCTTCATTCGTGGCGAAACGCCCGGCGAGATAGGAGCCGAAAGCGCCCGTCACCTCCGGCGCGGCACCGCGCAGCGCGGGGCGGTCCATATTATTGCCCGCCGCACAGGCGGAAAGCAGCGCGGCGGCAAGCAGCCAAAGGCGGCGAGGCGGGAAGCAGGAAGCCATTTGGTAAACCTAGCCCCTCATTCCTGCCAAACCAAGGCCCGCATCGGCTAATCTATCGTGATGCCAGCTGTGCGGATCACGGCGCCCAATTCTTCCACCTCTCGCCGCGCCAACGCATCCAATTCGGCCAGGGTCATGGCTTTCGTTGCGGCCCCGCCCGCCTGCGCCCTTTCGCGCACCGAAGCCTGTTCGGCGGCAGCATTGATCACCGCATTCAGCCTTTCCTGAATGGGGCGGGGAGTGGCGGCGGGCACGGCGAAGCCAAACCAGGCATCCAAGGTGAAGCCCGGCAGCCCGGCTTGCGCGGTGGTGGGCACATCCGGCAGGCCCGCCGCACGCTGGGCGCTGGCAATCGCCAAAGCTTTCACGCGCCCGCCTTGCACCAGGGCAATCGCGGAAGACGGCGTGGTGATGAAAAGCTCCACACGCCCGCCAGCCACATCCTGCAAAGCCGGCGCCGCGCCGCGATAGGGCACATGCACCATTTCTGCACCGATGGCGCGGCTGAACAAAACGCCGCCGACATGCTGGATGGAGCCATTGCCAGAAGAAGCATAATTCAGCTTGCCCGGATTGGCCCGTGCATGGGCAATGAATTCCTGCAAATTATTGGCGGGCACGCCGGGGGCCACAATGATTGCATGCGGCGCCATGGTTGCCATGCCAACCAGCGCGAGGTCCTTGATGGGGTCCCAAGTCAGGTTCTTCATCATCGCCGGATTGCCGGCGTGATAACCGTTATATTGGAGCAGGATGGTATGCCCATCGGGTGCGGCGCGCGCCACGGCATTGATGGCAAGATTGCCATTGGCGCCCGGGCGGTTTTCCACCACCACTGGCTGGCCGAGCCCTTGGCTCATGGCTTCCTGAAACAGGCGCGCGGCGAAATCCGTCCCCCCGCCCGGCGGGTTCGGCACCACCACGGTGATGGGCCGGTTCGGGAAGGCTGGCTGAGCGCGCAGGCTGGCAGGCGCGGCCAGCAACGTGCTGGCGGCAAAAAGGGTGCGGCGCGATAGGCGCATGGGGGTTCCTCCCGAAAAAGTGATGCTTTGCGCCTTTCTAGCACCGCTTCCCGCCCCGTCCATCTGGTCCCGCGCGCCAAGGCCGATTAGTCTTCCCCCATCAAGCAATGAAAGCCGGAGGAAGCCCGCATGACCTATCCCAATGTCCAATTGCACGTGAATGGCGAATGGCGCGCCGCGCGCAGTGGCAAGACCATCAATGTGCTGAACCCGGCCAATGAAGAAGTGATCGGCACCGTCGCCCATGCCGAGAAGGCCGATCTGGATGAGGCACTTGCCGCTGCCGAGAAAGGCTTTGCGATCTGGAAGAAGGTCTCCGCCTATGACCGTTCCAAGCTCATGCGCAAGGCCGCTGACCTGGTGCGCGTACGCGCCGATGACATTGCGCGGCTGATGACGCTGGAACAGGGCAAGCCGCTTGGCGAGTCCAAAGCGGAAATCATGGCAGCCGCCGACATCATTGATTGGTTCGCTGAAGAAGCCCGCCGCGCCTATGGCCGCGTGGTGCCCGCGCGCGCCGAGGGGATTTATCAGCTTGTGGTGAAGGAACCAGTGGGCCCCGTTGCCGCCTTCACGCCGTGGAATTTCCCGATCAATCAGGTGGTGCGGAAACTCTCGGCCGCTGTGGCCACCGGCTGTTCCATCATTGTGAAGGCGCCGGAAGAAACGCCAGCTTCACCGGCGGAATTGATCCGTGCCTTCATTGATGCCGGGCTGCCGCCGGGTGTGGCCAATCTGGTCTATGGCGTGCCGGCAGAAATTTCTTCCTATCTGATCGCGCATCCGATCATTCGCAAAGTCACCTTCACGGGCTCCACCCCCGTCGGCAAGCAGCTTTCCGCACTGGCGGGCCAGCACATGAAGCGCGTGACGATGGAATTGGGCGGCCATGCGCCGGCCATTGTCTTCAACGATGCTGATCTTGATCTGGCGGCGAAAACCTTGGCCTTCGCAAAATTCCGCAATGCCGGCCAGGTCTGCGTCAGCCCCACGCGCTTTCTGGTGCAGGAAGAATTGTATGATGGCTTCGTCGAAAAATTCGTGGCCCACGCCAAAACCCTGAAAGTGGGCGATGGCATGGCGGCGGATACCACCATGGGCCCGCTCGCGCATGACCGCCGCGTACCTTGGGTAGAAATGATGGTGCAGGATGCGCAAGCCAAGGGTGGCAAGGTGCATACGGGCGGTAAGCGCATCGGCAATAAGGGCTACTTCTATGAGCCCACCGTCATGACCGATGTGCCCAAGGATGCGCGGGCGATGAATGAGGAACCCTTCGGCCCGATGGCCATGATCTCCCGCTTCAAGGATTTGGATGAGGTGGTGGAAGAAGCCAATCGCCTGCCCTATGGCCTGGCTTCCTACGCCTTCACCCGTTCCGCCAAGACCGCCAATGCGGTCGCGGCACGCGTTGAAAGCGGCATGATGACCATCAATCATCTGGGCCTTGCGCTTCCCGAAGTGCCCTTCGGCGGCATCAAGGATTCCGGCTATGGATCCGAAGGCGGGCTTGAGGCGATTGAGGCTTACCTCAATACCAAATTCGTTTCTCAGGCGGGGCTTTGAAATCCAGGGCCGGTCAGGTTTTCCCTGGCCGGCCTTGCATCATGCGTAGGGCGCCGTGGCGCTGACCGAAACCCATTGGCGAAGCCTGTTTCAGGAGCGCGACTTTCGTCGGCTCTGGATGGTCGGGTTTTCGATTTTTGTGGTGCGCTGGCTGGAAATGCTGGCGGTGGGTGTGTTTGCCTATAACGCCACTGGATCAGCCTTTGTTGTTGCGATGCTGACCATGCTGCGGCTTCTGCCCATGGGGCTGTTCGGCGCCTTTCTGGGCGCGGCAGCGGAGAGGATGGATCTGCGCCGCGTGCAAATCCTGATTCTGGTGATGCAGATTTTGGCCTCGGCAGTGATTGCGTTGTTGGCTTTGCTTGGGGTGATTGCCGTTTGGCATTTGGCGGTGGCGGCCTTCATCAACGGCGTTGGCTGGGCTGCCGATAATCCCGTGCGCCGCGCCATGATTGGCGCCGTGGTGGGGCCAGCGCGCATGGGTACGGCCATGTCAATTGATGTCGGCACCAGCAATGCCAGCCGCATGCTGGGGCCAACACTTGGTGGAGTGTTGCTCGCGCTGCTGGGGCTTGATGGTACTTTCGTGTTGGCGACGCTGCTTTATCTGCCAGCGCTCATCGCGGCCATGCTGCTGCCGCCAACTCCACGCAGCAATGCAAGCCGCCCCGCGCCTGTCTTGGCACGCATTGCGGAAGGCCTCGCCGCCGTGCGCGCCGATAAGCGCCTGAGCGGAACGCTGATGATTACGCTGATCTATAATTTATTTGGCTGGCCCTTCACCAGCATGATCCCGGTGATTGGCAAGGATCAATTGGCTTTGGGGTCTGAAGGTGTTGGCGTGCTGGCCAGCATGGATGGCGTGGGGTCGCTATTGGGCGCGGTGCTGATCACGCTTTTCATCGGCCCCGCGCTTTATCGCCGCTGCTATCTGGGCGGTGTCACGCTTTATATGATCATGGTGATCGCCTTCGCGCTGATCCCCAATCCTTGGCTCTCGGGCTTTGCGCTTATTCTGGTGGGCATTGGTGGTTCGGGCTTTGGCATCATGCAGCCGACGCTGATTTATCTGGCAACGCCGGTGGAATTGCGCAGCCGCGTCTTGGGCCTGCTTTCCGTTTGCATCGGCATGGGTCCGATTGGCTTTATCGGCCTTGGCATCGCCGCCGAATTCCTGGGCGCGCCAATCGCCACCGCGCTGATGGCGGCTTGCGGGCTGGTGGCGCTGGCGGTGACGCATCGCTATTGGAAACATATCTCTGGCGGGTGAAGGAAATTCAGCATGGAAGACTTGCATGTTTCGGCGGCGGCGCTGGGCGCAGCCTTGAAGGCAAAGCGTCAGCGCATTGCGGTCGCGGAATCTTCAACCGGCGGGCTGATCGCGGCTGCCCTGCTCGCTGAACCAGGTGCCTCGGCCTATTTCCTTGGCGGCGGCGTGATCTATACCGCGCAAGCGCGGGAAGCCCTGCTGGGCATCACGCCCGCCGATATGGAAGGCATGCGTTCAGCGAGTGAGCCCTATGCCCTACTGCTCGCGCGGCGTGTGCGCGAAAAGCATGGCGCGGATTGGGGCATTGCCGAAACGGGTGCTGCGGGTCCTTCCGGCAATCGCTATGGCGACGCCGCAGGACATAGCTGCATCGCCGTGGTGGGACCTGGCATCGAACGCGTGATTACGCTTGAAACCGGCAGTGCGGACCGCCGCGCCAATATGCGCCGCTTCGCGCAAGGCGCTTTTGGGCTGGCGATCAAGACGATTGGCTGACGCAGAGACTATTGGCTAGCCCAGACAATCCGGTGCACCCAGGCAATTTCCGGCAATTCAAAACTATAGCTTGGATGCGCGGGATTGAGGCTGGCGACATCAATCCGCTTCGCCGAATGCCGGCGCAATTCCTTGGCCATTACTTCACCGCGCCGCGTGCGCACGACAACGCGATCCCCCCGGCGCACCGGCGCGGCGGGGGAGACGATCACCACATCCCCATCGCGAAACACCGGTTCCATGGAATCACCGGAAATCTCCAGCGCATAGGCATTGGGATCACCGATATCGGGCAATGAGATTTCATCCCAACTGCCGCCCACCGGATAGCCGCCATCATCGAAATACCCCTCACCACCCGCCTGAGCCAGGCCGATCAGGGGGATGCGCCGATTGACCACGCCGCGCCCGCCGCGGGAAATCGCGGTGGCGCCAGTGACCAACGCCGCGAAATCATCCATCCGCGCGCCGAGGGAATCCAAAACCTTCGCGATGCTTTCCGTGGAAGGCCAACGCGCGCGGCCATCCGCGCCGATACGCTTCGATGGGTTGAAGGCAGTCGGGTCAAGCCCGGCCTTCTTCGCGAGCCCCGAAGCCGAGAGCCCGTATTCCGCCGCAAGCGCATCCAGCGCGCGCCAAATATCCTCATGCCGCATGGGCTACTTCCTCATATGCCCGCGATGCTGCGGGGGTCCCGACTCCAGATATGGTTCTGGTTTCTGTGCAATATATCCTAGGTCTTGTGTCAAAATTCAATAGGTCAGTTTTCCTTTTTTCCTCTTGCTCGTGGCAATTTATGCGGTTATTCTCCCTTTGTTCCACAACCATAAGGCGAGAATTCCACCAATGATCGCAGTACAAAAGACCCATTACAGCCCCCGCTTTGCCTCAATCAGCCAGGCCGAGCCCTTCCATTCAGCCGAGGAAGCCTGGTTCTGGACCATGGCCGCGCTGATGGCGCGCCGCGATGGTGCCCGCATTGTTGCCGGCAAGGGCGACAAGCAGCGCCCTTGTGAGCCGGATGATGTGGTGAAGTGCCTGGACCGGCTTTATCGCCACCGCCGCATTGACCTGACGCATGCGCGCATTCTCCGCATCTGGGGCGAAAGGGGCGCCGCGCCAGACGCGCGCTACCCATCAGAAAAGCATGATTGGCGGCTGTGGCGCGAAGCCCTGGATCGGCTTGAATGGCCTTTGCGTGTGAAGGGCATTGTCGCATGAAG